>CAIKAA010000198.1 GCA_903825275.1 uncultured Fibrobacterota bacterium
AGGGGAGAACGTCACCGACGAAACTGTCGGTTGGATCGTGTACGAGGCACTCGTCACCGCGCTATTCGTATAGCCATTCGCCACCGCCAACGCTTTGATCGTCGTCGCGGCGTTCACCGGGACGCTGGAACAAACATTCGCTGGAATCGCCGTCGGGGTGCTGCCGTTCGTCGTGCAATAGATCGTTGCGTTGGGTGTCGTGGTCGATAGAATCACGGAGGTACCCGCCGTGACCACCGATCCGTCAAGAGGGGAGAACGTCACCGACGAAACGGATAGCGCAGTTCGATTCACGGTCCTAGTGATCCAATTCGTCTTAAAGGAACCGGCACTTGCCCTGGCCTGGAGGGCATTGTCCCCAACAGCAAGCCCAGCCACCGTTCCGGTCCAAAGGGTCGTGTCCGTTCCATTGATCAAAAATTGTCCGTTCACCACCACCGAATCGATGTGCCGAGAAGCAACAATCTTCAAGGTCACGGGGATCGCCGTGGTCGCATTGGCAACGCTGGTATCCACACTTGGCGAACCAAAGGAAAGGGTCACCGAGGTGTCCACCAAGGATTTTCGATTTACGGTCCTGGTGATAAAATTGGTTTTATAGGAACCGGCTATTGCCCTGGCTTGGAGAAGGTTGTCTCCGATACCAAGCCCAGCCACCGTTCCGGTCCAAAGCGTCGTATCGGTTCCCTTGATTAAAAATTGCCCGTTCACCACCACCGAATCGATGTGCCGAGAGGCAGCCACCTTCAAGGTCACGGGAATGGCGGTGATCGCATTGTCAACGCTGGTATCCAATAGAGGCGAGACAAAGGAAAGGGTCACCGAGGTATCGGGAGCGGGTTTTCGGTTCACCGTCTTGGTGACAAAATCACTTTTCACGTTCCCGGCTATTGCCCTGGCTTGGAGAAGGTTGTCTCCGATACCAAGCCCAGAGACGGTTCCGGTCCAAAGCGTCGTGTCGGTTCCCTTGATCAAAAATTGCCCGTTCACCACCACCGAATCGACGTGTACGGAGCCAGCCGCCTTCAAGATCACGGGGATCGCCGTGGTCGTATAAGCAACCGATGTATCCAACTTAGGCGACACAAAGGAAACGGTAACCGAAATGTCCGTGGCGGATTTTCGGTTCACCGTTTTGGTGATAAAACTCGTCTTATAGGACCCGGCACTTGCCCTAGCCTGGAGGACGTTGTCGCCCAAACCAAGTCCAGTCACCGTTCCGGTCCAAAGCGTCGTGTCCGTGCCCTTGATCAGAAATTGCCCGCTCACCACCACCGAATCAATGTGCCGGAAGGTAGCCACCTTCAAGGTCACGGGGATGGATGTGGTCGCATTGGCAACGCTGGTATCCACACTTGGAGAGACAAAAGAAAGGGTCACAGAAGTGTCAGGGGCCGGTTTTCGGTTCACTGTCTTGGTGACAAAATTGCTCTTCAGGGTCCCGGAAATTGCCCTAGCCTGGAGGACGTTGTCTCCAATTCCAAGCCCCGTGACCGTTCCGGCCCAAAGCGTCGTGTCGGTTCCCTTAATCAGAAATTGTCCGTTCACCACCACCGAATCAATGTGTACGGAGCCAGCCACGTTCAAGATCACCGGGATCGCAGTTGTCGTATAGGCCACCGATGTATCCAACTTCGGTGACACGAAGGAAACGGGAATCGAAATGTCCGAGGCGGATTTACGGTTCACGGTCTTGGTGATAAAACCTGTCTTAAAGGACCCGGCACATGCCCTAGCCAGGAGGACGTTGTCGCCCACAGCAAGTCCAGGTATCGTTCCGGTCCAAATCGTCGTGTCACTTCCCTTGATCAGAAATTGCCCGCTCACCACCACCGAATCGATGTGCCGCAAGGCAGTCACCTTCAAGGTCACGGGGATGGCGGTAGTCGCATTGGCAACGCTGGTATCCAGCAGGGGCGACACAAAGGAAAGGGTCACCGCAGTGTCAGGGGCGGCTTTTCTGTTCACCGTCTTGGTGATGAACGCACTCTTCAACGTCCCGGCACTTGCCCTGGCTTGGAGGAAATTGTCCCCATCGCCCAGCCCGGTGATGGTTCCTGTCCAGATGGAGGTGTCGGCTGTTTTGAGGAGAAATTGTCCATTCACCACAACCGAATCGATGTGGGTTGTGGAGGTGACCTGCATGATCACTGGGATCGAACTCGTCCCATAGGGCACCGAAGTGTCCGTTTTGGGGCTGAGGAAGGTTAGGGAAGGGGGAGTATTGATCGTGAACTTCGCCACCGTGATCGAAACGATCGCGCCTCCACTCCAGGACCTGGCATAGACCTTGCCAGATTTTGTCACCTTGAAGGAGGGTGTGTAACTGGTCCAAATCAAACTATCGGTGGAGATTTGGATCGAGTCCGTTCCCGCTGCCGAAATGTTGATCGATTGGGTTCCGTCGAAGGTGCCCCCAAAGGTGCTGAACAACGGGGTAGGTGCGAGGTTTGGGAACAAGGTCATTTGGGGTGGATTTGTGGTTCCTGTGGTTCCCGAATGAGAGGAGGACCACACTAGGGTGGACGAATCCGCCAGGTAGCCCTCGAAGCTGATGGTGTAAGGCGTGTTGGCCGGTACGCCCTGAAATGAATACCTCCCCACACTGAACAAAACCCACGCGATTTCAGTGTGGGTTCCCGCCACCACCTTGGCCTTGACCAGCACCGTTTGTTTGAAGGTGGGATCGGTGGTGTCGACCATAAGCCGTGGACTCAAGCTTACCGTGCCTGGTTCCAATGAAGGATCCACCGACTTGTTTTCCTGACAGGAAATGAGACCGACTGCAACCAAACCAAGGATCAGATTTTTGATTTTCGTATTCATGAACTTGCTCATTTCCACTTGGCGTCAAGCGTGACGGGGCTTGGCGTCTGGTTGTCGGGAGTCGTGGGGGTCGTGCTGGATTCTCGGGTCAACAAGAAGGCGGCCACAGCCCCTCCTGCGACCACAACGCCGCCCGCTGTCCACCAAGCCCAGGCATGGCCTGATTTCTGAGATCGAGGCTCCTCTGGTCGAGGTAGATCTGCTGGAGGTGGAGTGGGTTTGGGCATGGCCAGTTGGTCGGCAATCGGCTTGGGTTGGTTCTGAGGTTTCGCGAAAACCAGATCTTTGGTCACCAAGGGAAGCAGGTCCGAGATCACATCATCGATGGCGCCTTTGCGCATCCGCCGCGCACTTCCCAAAATTTCGCCGGTACCCACGTCCACCACGCGCACCGACAGCGTGAACGATTCGCCTAGCTTTCCCAAAGAACCAACCACCATTCGATCGATGGACAACAACTTGCCGATCACCAACGCGCATTCGGTTCCGTCGCACATGCCGCTTTGGGTAAAGCCCTGTTCCTTGAGGATCTTCTCCATCTGGGAGCGTTCCATCACCCGCACCTTGCCATCGCGCAATAACTGATCGGACAAGGCATCGGTGACCACCAAAGCCGAGGCCGAGTCCACCCCCTGAGGCGTCAGAGGCATGACGGCGATCAGGGGCAATTTCGAGACCGACTGGGACATCGCGATGGTCGCGACACAAAGGAGGGACTGGAGGACTTTCATCGAATGATGCTCCTTCTTCCGGACCGGAAGAGTTCTGAAGGCGGCTTGTCGATCCAACGACATTTTGTTGAACTAGCTCGATCGTTTCGCCAGAAGTAGGGGGGCGAAACCGCAACGCCGGAACAGAATTCTTGAATCTTTGCAGGTAATCGTAGCCATAGATTGATTTTTTTGTCTGTGATTTGGATCACAAGCCGAACATCATGTACTCTGCCCGCGCACACACACCCCACTCTAAGCCAGCGACAATTTCCTTCGACGGCACAAAACGGATGCTTGGTTTGCCATGTTATGTTTTCCACGTTGCTCCCACACCACGCATCGAGGTTTGCCATGCATCTCCACAAGCCCCTACTAGCTAGCGCGCTGGCCATGGTTTCGGTCGCGAAAGCGGATTGGACACTTTCCAGCTACACGGCCATCGCGTCCGATTCCTCCCAAACCAATTCCATTTATGGGATCCAAGCCTTTTCGAATCCGGCTTCCAGCGCCACCATCGCCGTCCCCGGCGGTTACCTCAGCTTGATCGCCCCAAAAATCGCATCTGAGCCATCCACCACGCCCAGCGGAGATGGAAACACCGCCAACGTTGGCCTGCTCCACCCCCTGACTTCAGACTGGGCGGAATATGATCTTACGGGTCTTACCGGCATTACGTTCGAGTACCGAAATGCCACGAAAATCACCGACGTTTTGCCGGTGACTCTGGGATCTGCATCCTACTCCGCAGAAAACCTCAAATCGGGAATGGTGTATACGGCGGACCTGAGTGGAGCCACCACCCTAGCGGCTGGTCCCTATTGGAAAAAGGCCACCATCGCTCCGGCCGATTTTGCGCCCCCTATTTGGTCTACCATCCCCGCAAACTACCTAAGCATCGATTCTGTTTTGAAGCGTGTGAAATATCTTCAATTCGCTGTGACCCCGCTTTACACGGATTCAGGTATGTGGAACGGCAAACCGTGCAAAAAGTGCACAAACCCCACCATGACCTCCCAAACCCTCGATATCCGCAACATCGTCTTGCAAGGGGTTAAAGTTCCTGCCGATGGGTTTGTCCCCCTGGTTGGTTGTACCGAGGGCACCAAGGCCGTGGCGTTCGATGCCTTCCAAGCGGGATCCTCAAAGAATGCCGCCAATGGATACTGGTTTGCGTTTTCCGATTACGACACCTTGAAATCGAGTTACGATTTAGACCTGGGGCGTTCGGTGGCTTCCACCAATCTGGTTGCAGGAGGCACGCGAACCAACAGTTACCTCCAGCTCAACGCCAAGCTCGACAAGCGGGATGGATCCATCTTTCATTCCAACGCGGGATGGGCGGATTTGGCCACCAATCTTCCCAGCGGCTCCCAAGCCTTCACCAAAGGCTTGACCGGAATCGGCTTCACCTTGCAAAGCCAGGGAATCAATTCTGCCCGGGTCCCCGCCCTCCTTTTCAAAGTGAAAATGGAGGGGGTCAGCGACGCCACCAGCCATTTCGTGTCCCTCCCGACCTCCACCCTCAATGCGGTGGGATCGGCTGGGAAACGGGCCTGTATTCGCCTCTCCGATTTGCACCAGCCTTCCTACGCGTTTGACTCGATGGCGTTGGATCCCATCAAGATTTCCCAACTGGCATGGGAAGTCCGCATCCCCTCCAACAACATCTCTTTCGATACCGCCACGGCTAATTTCCGTCTCTCGGATGTGGTGTTCTACTCCAAGGACACTTCCACGACCGGTCTCGGGTTTAGCACAAAAAATTCAGAAAACTTTGTCCGCTATTTCGACGGAACATTGAATCTATCGGGATTTGCCGGGGCCTTGAATTTTGAAGTCACCAGCCTCGACGGCCGACTGGTCGCCTCCTTTGCGCCCGCTTCACGAGTGGCGCTGGCGCTGCCGCGCGGGACCTATTTTGTCCGCGCCAGGGGCACAGGGGTTTCGACGAAATTCACCGTTTTGGGGAGGTAAAGGAGCGCGGCAGGCAGGCGGGACCTTCTTCCACCCAGCCCAGCGAAAACCCCGCACCAGCAATGGGCCGAAAGTCCCTACCCAGTGATTCGCATCCAGTCGAAAATTCCTTAGTGGGGCTCGAACCAAAAAAGGAAGATCAGGAGTTATTTTTGGCGGACCGCATCATCTAGTGATCCCTTTTTGCCGTTAAAATCTCATCTTCCATTCGAGGCCTCCTTGAAACTCCATCTGTCTTCCAAGCTCCAAAGCCTTGGCGTTTTGGCGTTGAGCACCATTGCCGCCGCCCAAACTCCTGCCACCCAAGAATGGGTGAAGACCAACTACATGACGACCTTTGATACCAAGTCGGCCATTGGAATGAAGGCCAACACCAGCGACATGAACGATTGGATCATAAAGTTTGCGGGCTACCACACCAGCGACATCGCCATCCAAAACACCCTGATGAGCGATGTCGCCGCGCGCGCCACGATCACCGATTTCAATGCCTTGAAAACAACCGTGTCGGCCAAAGCCAATGCGAGTGAACTGACCAATTTGACCGGGCGCGTCGACTACCTGACCAATACGCTCGTCACGACTGGCAATTTGGCGAACAAAGTGGACCTGACCACCTTCAACACCTTTGTGGCTTCCAACAACGGCAGCTTGACGGGCCTCTCCAATACGGTCAACACGAAGGCCAGCGCCCTGGACGTGACGAATTTGACCAACTCCGTCACCAATCTGACCAAAAGCGTTTCCAACAAGCTGGAAACCAGCGTATTCAGTTCCTACACCACCACCAACACGACCAACTTGAGCGCCTTGTCGCAGGCCCTTTCCACCAAAGCCAACACCACCGACTTGGCCCTGAAGGTGAATGCTTCGACCCTTTACGACGCCAACGGATTGCTGAAAGGCCCCAAAGGCTTCGTCGGCGGCTCGGGAATAACCGGGCAATGGATGGGGAGCTACGTGAATTTGGACACCACCATTTTGAAGTTCGGCTCTGGGCCAAGCAATGCCGGCATGGGATTCAGCGGCCTCAAATTCTCCAAAGGCTACATCGGATGGGGCCTCTCCAAAGATCCTTCCATTGTCGATTCGATTCGTCTTGAGGATTTTAACCAGACCACCAGGACCACCTACCTCGTGGCGGGCGGCGGTACGGTTCGTTTTCCCACCAACGTGAAGATGAATGCAAGCCTGGCGGTCACCGGATCGATTTCGACTTCCGGTCGGATCGTCTCGAACGACATCCATTCCTCGGACGTGGCCGACTACGTCTTCGAACCTGATTACAAGCTGACCTCGCTTTCGGAAGTCGAGACGTACACCAAGGAACACAAGCATCTTCCCGAAGTGCCCTCGGCCTCGGAAATCGAACAAGGCGGCCTCGATCTGGCCCAGATGAACTTGGTCCTTCTCAAGAAGGTCGAAGAACTCACCTTGCACGTGATCCAACAGCAAAAGCAGATCGACGCGATCAACAAGAAGTTCGGCGGAATCTAAGCGGTTTCTTCGGACACAAGCGAACAAAAGAGGGACCCCTTCTGGGGCCCCTTTTCAATTTCCTCGCCCCCAACGAACGACTAGCCCACCGCTTCTTCGAACTCCTTCACCAAGGCTTCGATGGCCCGGTTTCCGGCGCGCCAGAAGTCTTCATCCAACTTGATCCCGACGGCTTCACAGGCCTTGGCAGGGTCTTCCGATCCGCCCTTGGACAAAAGCTCCAAGAAGCGCGGCACGAACGCCGATCCTTCTTCCACCCAGCGCTGGTACAACCCCAACACCAGCAATTGGCCAAAGGTGTAGGCGTAGCAGTAGAACCGGGTGTGGATGAAGTGGGGGATGTAGCTCCAGCCCCAGCGATAGGCCGGATTCATCTCGACCGCGTCTCCGTAAAGCGAGGCGTTGGCATCCCACCACTTTTGACAGATTTCGTCACGCGTGAGCTGGCCATGCTTGCGCTGCTGGTGGGTGGCCAGTTCGAATTCCGTCAGGACGTTTTGGCGATAGGCCGTGGAAAGGGCGTCTTCGATCCGGGAACAAAGCAGCGACCGGCGGATCAGTGGATCGGTCTCGTGCGACAAAAGTTGTCGAGCCAACAGGATTTCGCCAAATACCGAAGCGGTTTCGGCCAGCACCAGCGGGGCGTCGTAGGAGAACAACGGCTGGCTGGCCGAGCGGCGGTAATGCACGCCGTGGCCAAGCTCATGGGCTAGGGTGAACACGTCGCGGATTTGGCCGGTGTAATTGAGCAGGATGTACGGATGATGCTGCGGCCAGCTCCCCGAGCAAAAGGCGCCGTCGTCCTTGCCCGCACGAACCTCGGCGTCGATCCATCCCTTCTCGACAAAATCCTTGGCCGAATGCTCCAACTCGGGCGAGAATTGCCGGTAGGCGGCCAAAACTTCGGAAACCGCTTCGGGCCAGGCGTACTTTCGATCTTTCTCGGCAATGGGCGCGTACAGATCGGTGTTGGCGAGCTTCTCCATTCCCAACAGCTTGGCCTTGGCCCGCCAGAAGCGCTGGGCCACCGAGTAATTCTCGCGGGTGACCCTCATCATGGCATCGACCACGCTTTGGTCGACCGAATTTCCCATGTGGGTGCGCTGCATGGGGTGCGCGTAGCCGCGCAATTCGCCATCGACCTGGTGATCCAGCGCCAAGGTGTTCATGATGTGCGAGAAGACCAATCCATTCTTCTCGTACACGCCCAAAAACGCCTCGTGGGCGGCCTTGCGAAGGGCCGGATCGGCATGGCGGGAATAGGAAAGCATCTCGGCGCCGGTCCGGTCGCGCAGTCCGGTTCCGTCGTCGAAGGGGAAGGTCAGCGAGTTGGAAAGGTCGTCGAACAATTGGGTGATGGCGGCCCGGCCTGTCAGGTCCTTGCGCGAAGAAATGCGCTCTTCCGGCTCTGACAAAATATGTCGCCGGTATTTGCGGATTTCCAAAACCCAGCGCTTCATGCGCTCGGCACCGGAATCGTCCCACCAGGCTTCGATGGCTTCGTCCCCAAGCGCCGCGATCTCGACAGAAAGGAACGAGGCTTCGGCTTCGGATTTGGAAAACAATTCGCGGGCCTTGGCAAGGCTTGCCGCGATCTGCTCGTTGCGGGCGTCGGCAGCGTAGGCCAACGAGGTCCAGGTTCCAATCTTCCACTGAAGGGTGGATGCGGTTTCGTGCTCCGAAAGCATCTGCCCGACCTCTTGGGGGGTGAGCTCGGCGATCCGTCCCTTGTACCGCGAGGCAAACTCTTGGACCAAGGTCAACGCTTGGCGGAAGTCGAAGTCCAAACGGCTGTCGTCGGGGCCACTGTAGAGGACGGTCAAATCCCAGCGAATCGCGTTGGCGGAATCCTGGGCTTGTTGAATGGTCAGGTCGGGTTCAAGCATTTGCATCAAGCTAACCATTGGACAGGGGGGTCAAAAGTTCCATGGAACGCTTTCTTTCCTCAAAAAGGCCACGATCCAAAAAAAAGATCGAATTGTCTTAAAATCTCACTTCGCAGCCCAAGAACACTACGGGGAACGGAAGGTTCATGTTGATGTTCCGAAATTGGCCGGTTTGGTCGTCCCGCAACACGAAATTTGGATCATTGAGCGCATTCCAGACCTCGTAATAGAACGTTGCCGGCTTTCCAAACATGGTGCTCTCACGTGAAACCCGCAGGTCCAACCTTTGGTAGGGCGCAAACCGCCCCGAGTTGCGGGACCCAATCCAAAGCGCGGTGTCGGGCGAGGTCGAGTCCGTCTTGGCGGTACTGCTGCCGCTTCCAATCTCGAAAGGAGTGTAGGGATTTCCGGCCATGGCGCAGTAACGCACCGAGAGCTGCCATTTTTTGTCAATCTGAAAAGCATTGACCCACGAAAGCTTCCAAGGGCGTTCCAGGCCAAAGGGATACCAGATTCCGTCGGGCCGGTCCTTGCGACGTGACATGGACCATTCCACCGATGCCCAACCCATCCATCCCGAGGTCGGCTGGTAGCGCAGCGAGGCTTCGGCCCCCGTCGCCCATCCTTGGCCGGTCGAGGCGTAGGCCATTTCTCGAGGTTCTAGCCACCAAGCGATTTGCTGTCGGACGGAATCGGGGAGGTTGATTCGATCGGGATTGGTCCGCAAATAATCCTCGATTTGCGCGTTGTATTCGGTGGAATCGACCAGGGGAAGGTGGCGGATGGACGAGCTTGCCAAATCTTGGTAAAGCTTGCCCCATCCCGAAAACGTGGATCGCCACCCCGGCGCAAAACTGTGCTCCCACTCCACAATTCCCAGCCACGCCTTCTCGGGAACCAACGGGGTCGTCGCCGCCAACCGCCACTCAAACGGCAATTCGCTTTGGGTGTGCAGCGCCAAGCCCACTCCCACCAGATCTTTTTGGGTGACCTGACGCTGGACTTGCAAACGCGGGTTGGGGATTTCCAATGATCCATCGGGCAGGGTAGAAAGACGCAGACCGGCCCGCACCCGAGTTTTGGAGTCCACATCCCATCGGTGTTCGGCCCAGGTGTGCATCTTCACTTGGCTTGAGTTCGAGTTGTAGCGGAAATCCAAATTTTCCAACATATCCAGGCTGTAGTTCGGGAGGGATTGTCCCTCCAGAACCAAAACTTCCTTCTGGTTGTAAATCCCCAAAACCTCCAGAGGATTGCCAGAGGTTCCTTGGATCAGTTCGGCGACGGGACGGGGCAGATCGGTGTGGATCGATTCGTTTCCATTCTCCCACCCTACACCCAGGGACGTTTCGTGCTGGTCACTCCAACGCTTTCGACCCGTCAGGTCGAGGTTCAAGGCGCTGCGTTTCCAGTCGAACAACTCGCCCTTGTCGACGCGGGTCACTTTCCAGACATGGTTTGTGCTATCGCGCACGACATCCCGGCCTCCGGGGAAGTTCACGTCCCATGCCAACGATTGGTAGGCCGCCACCCCTTCCAAGGTCAGATCCTTGTCGGGATTCCACGACAACCGAGCCCGAGCCATCCAATTGGTCAACCCCACAAATGCCAGCGTGTCAGGAATTGTCTTGTTGATCAGGGTATCCGGGCACGAGATTTCTTGGCCATGGTAGGAGCATCGTTTTTTCAAAGTTTGGTAATCGGGCCCAATGAAAATGTCGCAAGGCAACTCGTTTCCGTGGCTATCGCGGCAATCGCTGACTGTGTTTAGCACATGGTATTGGTCGCCGGCCACAAATCCCCCCAGGTCCAAAAGCCATTCCCGGTTGAACTTGAACGACAATCCGCTTTGGACATCCCAGGTCGTGGGCAAGGTCACCTTAGACTCGTAATCGTTGACATCGCTCTGGCTCAGGGAACCCATCAGAACCCCCAAATCCATGAACCGTTTGAGAGTCCAGTCGTACCACATCGATTGACCCGAAATCCAAAAGCCCACTTTGTCCTTGAGCAGCGGGATCCCCCACCAACCCGATCCGCGCAGCAGGGACAGGTCCAGACCGCCAAAGGCCGTGTCGACCGGCGCTGGTCGCGAGCGCGCCAAAATGGTGCCCGACAACATCCCCTCGGATTGGGCCGGAGCCACTCCGGAATAGAGCTGGAAATCGTCGATGGCCTCGCGGTGGAAAACCGAAAAGACGGAGCCAAAATGATAGGGCATCAAAAGCGGAACGCCGTCGAGTTGGACCCCCGTCTCGGCTTGGTCGCCCCCGCGCACCACGGGCCGAACCGAAAGATCCGAAGCCGTGCTCACTCCAGGCAAGGTGGGCAGGGCCCGCAAGGGATCCTGGGCGGTGGCCACCACCTTGTCGATCTCCTCGCGGCGCAGGGTGTTGGTGGAAATTTCCTTGCGCTTGTGGCGGGCTTGCCCCTTCACGATCACGGTCTTTCCCGCATAGGAGTCCTTGGCCTTGCGGACTCTGGCCAAAGCGGAATCCTCCCCCTTGACGGAATCCGTCAGACCCATCGAATCTGCCCCATCGGAAGGCTCGGTGGCCAAACGGAAGGAAGCTTTGGAGGAATCCCTGAGCAAGGATTCTTGGGCCGTGGCGTTTTGGGTGGCGGATTTTTGGAACCCGGAATCCACTGCAGGCATCGGGTGGGAAATTTTGGGGAGAGAATCCGAAGGGCTTCCAAATTGGACAGGCAACGTGTCAGAGTTTGAGCCCGAAGAACTCGATTGCGCGCTGGCGATCACCGCCAAGGCCAAGACAATTTTTGTGCAGAAAGGATGATGGATCACCATGACCAACCCATCGTCGTCGCCCAGGCTACACCCATTCCCGATTCTTGTCCCATCTTGGAGGTTTGGAAGGAGGGGTACCCCGCGTGGCTCAAATCGGCGGTGATGCCGAAAGCCATCCAATCGGGGATTATCGGGATTTCTCCCAACTGGACCTTCACGCCCAGGGCGGCTTGGGTATCCCACGTTCGGTGGTGCAGAAAATTGTCCCGGCTAAACAGATCTTGGAGCTGGGTGGCTTGGAGGGTGGTCCGAAGCGACCCGAACCATCGCCAACTCCCGAACCTTTTGGACGCTGCGTATTGCAAAAACCACTCGTTGTCGGCCCACATGCCAGTCCCCCATCCTCCAATCAAGCTATGCGCCACGCTGGAATCGGAGCCCGGCAGCCCAATGGCCACCTTGTATTCCTGTGAGACAGGATTTGTCGCCGCTTCGGTTTGGATCCCCACCTCCAGCCCCGTGAACGGCCCGAACTTGTCAAGCACTCCCAAACGCCAACCCATGGCGAAGTGCTGCTCTTGTTCCCAAACCAAGCTCGGCGTCTTCGGAGCCGACGAACTGAAATCCTGATTGGAGTTGTAGGATTGGCCGTAGCCATAAATCGAACTGTAATCGGTACAACTCACGGTCCCATCGGACTGGAAGTCCACCGCATACCCCCCGCAGTCATACTTTGGCCGGGGAACTCTCCCGTAGGCCAGGAAAAAATCTGACCGTCCCGGCTGGAGAACCGTGCCATCCTCCATCCGGATCCATGTCGACAAGCAGCCTTGCAGAAGGAAACTTGGAAGAAGCACGGCGATGATCCGCAGAATCGAGGGCATAGGGAAACAATCTAGTCTGCCGGGATCTGTCCGAGCGAGTGGAGTGATCCCGCTCACAAAGTCCGCTTGGATTTGTCAAACAGGGTTGACGGATTCAACTTTTTGTCACTAGTCTTTCTGTTGCAAGCCTGTTGCATGACCTCGTCGATCACCTCGAAAGCAACCGGCATCACTCAACCAACGAGAAAAAAGCATGAAAATCTCCCTCTCCTTAATCGCTCTCTCCGCCGTCGCCGTCATGGCTGCTGGCCCTGTCAAAGTCGGCGGCGACGTCTCCGGCGCCCTGTTCTTGCCCAAGATGGATCCCTCCTTTGACGGCCTCACCATGAAAATGGGCTTTGGCGGCAAGATCGCTCCCGCAGTCGAATACGCGATCAACGAGCAGCTCTCGGTTCGTGGTAGCGTTGGATTCGAATACTTGACGTATGGCATGGAAATCGATCTTGGCGATCTCGGTAAGGCAACCACGGACGTTACTTCCATGCTCTTGCCAATCGGCGCTTCCGTCCAGTACGCCTTTATCCCAGCGATGTTCGGCTCGGTGGGTGTTGGTTACGACATCAATCTTAGCTCGAAGGCCAAAACATCCTTCATGGGCGTTGAAGCAACTGAGGATGATGCCTCCAAAGCAAACCCTCTCAGCATCACCGCTGGCTTGGGCTACAAGATCACTCCAGAAATGGCTGTGACCGCTGGTTACGCGTTCCCCTTGACCGGCATCTCCGACGGCGATGGCACGAAGATCACCGTTCAGACCATCTCGCTCGGCTTCCGCTACGACGTGGGCATGTAATTCAAAGATTTCCTTCACCGGAAATTTGAGCCACTCTCCTTCTGGGAGGGTGGCTTTTTTGTTGTCAAATTCCGTCCGCCAAACCGGCGCTCTCTAGCGCCTCCGGCCGACATGCGTCGGCGCCCCTCTCCGCTGACAAGTCGCCCCTCTCCGCCTGTCGGAGAGGGGAATGGGGTGAGGGCACCCGGGGTCTGGGGGTGGGAAACCCCCAGA
>CAIKAA010000199.1 GCA_903825275.1 uncultured Fibrobacterota bacterium
CCCAATGGCGCGGGCAAGACCACGCTGTTTCGCATGATTTTGGGCCAGGAAACCCCCGATGCCGGCAGTTTCAAGATGGGCGATACGGTCGAGATCATCTCGATGGAACAGGGCCGCGAATCCTTGGACGATTCGCTCTCGGTTTTCGAGGCGATCACGGGCGGCAACGAAGAAATCAAGGTGGGCGAACGCAAGATGAATGCTCGCGCCTACTGCGGGTTGTTCAACTTCATGGGTCCCGATCAGCAAAAGCTCTTGAGCCAACTTTCGGGGGGCATGCGAAACCGCCTCTTGATGGCCAAGAACCTCCAGCACGCGGGCAACCTTCTATTGTTGGACGAACCCACCAATGACCTGGACATCGAGACGTTGCAGGCCTTGGAACAGGCCATCTTGGGATTTGCGGGCTGCGCCGTGGTGATCTCCCACGACCGTTGGTTTTTAGACCGGATCGCGACCCACATCCTGGCCTTCGAGGGCGACTCGAAGGTGGTTTGGTTCGAGGGCAACTGGACCGACTACGAAGCGGATTACCGCAAACGGACAGGAATCGACGCCGACAACCCAAAGCCGATCCGGTACAAGACACTGACGCGGTGAGGTG
This sequence comes from uncultured Fibrobacterota bacterium, assembly GCA_903825275.1. Classification (GTDB taxonomy): domain Bacteria; phylum Fibrobacterota; class Fibrobacteria; order UBA5070; family UBA5070; genus UBA5070. Next base: position 605 of record CAIKAA010000199.1, read on the forward strand.
CGTTGCAAGCCGAACCAGATGGGATTAAAACGAATAGCCACCTGAGGTTTGTGCCGTAACAGTTCTTCCGTAGCGATCCGTGACTTTTCCCTCGAAATAGAGGTAGTTGTTCGTCGATCCGGTGGTCTTCGTGGCGGCTCCAGTGCAATTGAACGTTCGACCGGAAGGCATCCCCAGCACTTCGGCGTAAGTGCTGCTGGTAGAGACGCAGGTGAGGTTGTTCGAGCCTTCAGAGACGACCAAGGAAAGTGGTTCGTCGGCAAAGCCTGGAATGTCGATGACGACCAGCACGGGGAAGGGACTTCCCGGTTCAAGCTTTAGGGTGGTGAAGCTACCGCCATTAACGTTGGATGCGAATCGGTTTGGCTTCATGGTAATCGTAGGTGCAGGCACATAAGTCAATTGGAAATCGGCCTGGGTCGTTGCGCCTTCGTTGTCGGTGGCGCGCCAGTAGAAGTTGCGTGTTCCACCGTCGGGAAGGGGGGGCAGGTCGACGGAATTGGACTCGATGGAGTAGCGATCGGGGATGGTGTCCCAGGTTACGGAAGTGATCGTGCCATCTGCGTCGGATGCCAAAAGTTGGGTGATTGCGGGGCGATCGGCAGCGACTCTCCGGGACGGGACAGTCTGCAGTGCCGGTGGCTGATTCCCGATCCAGACCTTGATGGTCTTGGTGGGGCCCTCCAGGTTCGTGGCATCGGTGGCAGAAATGGACACGGTATGCGAGCCGAGACTCCAGCCTGCTGTGGGGAGGATGCTATCGGTCGTGGCCAAGGGCGTGCCGTCCAGGATCCAAGAAATGCGAGCAATGTGGCTGACGGTGCTGGTGGCGTGGGCGTGCAGGTAGCCTTTGGCGGTGTCGTGGATGGCGGTGTCGGAAAGATTGATGATCGGTGGATGGTAGTTGGTGCCATCGGGGTCGTGCGGGTTGTACCAATTGCCTGACCCGACTCCCCATTCGCAACCGGATAGACAAAGGAGAATGTTGGCCACCAAGAGGGACGACTTTGCGGACGGCTTGATTGATTCCTTCATCAACCTCAGAATGCCCAAGTGAGACCGAACCCCATTGCCGCGAGCGTCGCGATCGTCCCCGATACGACAGAATAGGTCAGGTTGCCCTTGGCGGAAGAACGGGTTTGGTCGTAGTTCGTTTTGTAGGTGGAAAAATCCGAGCGAGCGGCATCGTAATCCGCTTGGATGCTCTTGGCTTGGTTCGATTGGTCGAGGTACTGGTAGGTGAAGAAGGCGGTGGCTGCAGTGGCGACCAAGCCAATCACACCGAACCCGATGCGGAGATTGGTCGTTTGCTCGCGTTTTCGATGGGCAAGTTCCTCAGAGGTCCAGGGGAGGGATGCATCGAAGGAAAGGGTCGAACCTGGAGCCAATTCGACATCGGTTTCCCAAGGGATGCGGCGATCGGCAACCAAGCGCAGATGGTGTTGGCGTGGGGCGAGGGTATCGGAACTCCACGAACAATGGACCGGAGGCACGATCTCGGGAGGGGAAGGCGAAGCAGAAAATTCCGAGGAAACCTTTCGTGGAATGAAGTCGGATTTTGTCGAACCGACAGATGTTCCATCCAGCTCCACCAATGCCGGTACATTCGAAGCCACGCGAAGCCAGGCGTAGCGGCTTTCCAGTCGCGCCTCCACCGATTGTTTTTCGCCCGGACGAAGGTGGAGAGTCTGTTTCCAATCGGACCGGTCCTTGGCCCTCAACACCAAGGTGTGGGAACCAGGCTCCACGGTGTCCAAATAGAGTGGCGACTTTCCAACTGCAGCGCCGTCCAGCCAAGCCTCGGCAGCGGTGTCGCAGTGGATGCCAAGGCTGGCGAAGTGGGGCGTGAGCATAATGGTGTCGTCGCGATCTTGACGGATTTTGATCACGACATCGACCGGTTCCCAGGCGCGTTGGGAGAACGAAAATCTCCATTCGCCCAGCGGAAGCTGGAGGCGTTCCTGGCCTAGCAGCACCAAGGTGTCCTTTCTGTGGACCAAGCGCACCGGGGTGCCGGGAGCGGGGACCAGCACCAGGGTGCCGCCCGGCGTCAAACGCATTTTCGTCACGGACATCTGGTCCATCTCCGTAGTGATGAAAAGGGAGGTGTCGAGGAATCCCGATTTGTGGTAGGTGACCTTGTGTTGTCCGATCCCCAGATCGTCCAGTTTGAAAGGTGTGGTTCCCGAAGCTCGCGAGAGGTTGTCGTCCAGGTAAACCATTGCGCCCGAGGGTTCCGAGAGGAATTTGGCGGGTGCCGTTCCCGTGTCCAGGACCAAGGAGATCTTCTTCAAATCATCGCGAGCCAATTCGATGTCGGCAATGGCTCGACAATTTTTGGTGCGGGCTTCCAGTCGGTGGGGGCCCGCTTCCAAATGTTCGAAAAAGAAGGGGGTTTTCCCCGTCATGGGTTTTCCGTCCAGGGAAAGGATCGCATCGGTGTCGGAAACGGTCACCTCGAGATCACCGTGACCCAAGTTCGCCGACCCACCAAGTTGGGCTCCCTTGGCAAGCTTTGAGGCGATTTCGGGGACGGCCTTGACCAATAGCTCTTCCAAGATCCCTTCGTTGTCTTGGCTGGCGGTGAACAGCACTTCCCCGGTGCTCACATCCAAAATCCGTGCGCTCAAAGTGGTTAGGCTTCCGATCTTCCCTACGGTTCCCACCACCATTCGATCGACCGCCAACAGCCTGCCGATCTCGACGGCGCAATCGCTGTTGTCGCAAGCGCCACTTTTTTGGAAGGCTTGTTCGCGCAGGATCTTGTCCATTTCTTCGCGTTCCAAAACTCGAACCTTGCCCGTTTCCAAAAGTGCGGCGCGCAGTCGGTCGGAGATGATAAGGGCGTCGTCTTTCGAAATCCCCCGGGGAAGCAAATCGTTGACGGCGATCAGCGGCGCCTTGGCCCAAAGGAGAAAGGGAAGAAGAAGGAGAAGCCAAAAATTTCGCATGTTCCGTTCCAAGAAGTTTTTCCAAGTCGCGATGAGGCAACGTTTGATTCGAAACGGAAGAATACTTGGTCGGACTCTAGAAGACTGTGATGTGAATCACGATCCGAGCGTGGGTGGTTCCCGTGTAGCCCGGAGCCGATCCGGTACAAGACTCGGACGTGGTGAGTGACCCGTCCAAATCGTCAGCTTCAACATGTATTTGAACGCGACCGGAATCGCCACCAGCAATGGCAACCTCAGCACGAGCTACTCTGCAGCCATGGCCTTTGATAATTCGATTTCCACTCATTGGATCTCTCCGTCTCACACACCTTTTCAGGGGCCTGCGAATATTCAGATCTCGTATTCCATACCCGTTCCTGTGGGGAACTATACCTTGTCGGGCCGTTTCGACGCAGCGAAGGACAGGCTTCCTCGGAGCTGGGTTCTCCAAGGCTCGAATAGCACGACAGCCTCGGTAAACGATCCAATTGGACCCGGAACAGGAACTTGGACTACACTGGATACCCAATTGGACTTCCCGGTTGGGACAATGAACGAATTGGTCACTTGAAACGCAGGGGCTGCCCCTTGGCCGACTTGGTTGAGTCGCAAGACCTTCGGGCTCCAGAAATTGGCGCGTTTTTCGAAATACCGCCTTTGCGTAACTGCTGTGAATGGATCCTCCTTGGTGGATCTGATTGAAATCGAATTCGACCCCAAGGTTCTTGGCAGCAGCACCCTTTTATAACTCCATTGGGGAGTGGGGGACTTTCCTCGAGTCCCTCTCCTTCCAGCCAGTTTCCTGGAACGCGCCCGGGAATGAGTTTTGGTGGGTGGTTTTCGAAACGGTCATTCGATCGCGCGCTCGGTTTGGCCCAAGACATTTTCGCCGAGCTATTCTCGGGAGTGGCTACCGAGTAGATACGATCTGCTGCGTTTGATGCAGGCTTGAAAGGTCTGCACCAAACTTGGTCTAGTTCCCATCAGACCAGGTAGGCTTTGCTTGTTGGGTGAGGTTTGGGGGCATCGCTGAGTGCCGGGCTCCTGGATTCCAGGGGCCTTCTTTTGCGAGCGGGACCCGCCACAAAATCCCGAAGAGGAAGGCAAAGCCCAGGGGCTTGCCTGTATTGCAAGAATTTTTTGCTCGTCCTGGAAAAGCCAAAGGTCCAACGTCTTCTTGGTCTTGGATCGGTCAAGAAAACTTGATCGAGTTCCCGAGCTTCCTGAGACGTAATCTTGCTGGTTCGAAAAGCACTTCTTCTCGAAAAAAACTTATAAATCAAGAGATTGAATAGGCGTTTTCGAAACTTGAGTGCGGGGATTTGGTTTATTTGCGTTATTGTTCAGCTTAAATCAGGGATTTGAAAGTGGAATATCTGATCTGTTGATTGCTATTATCTAAAAAGTATTGACGTCGATTCTTGTTTGGGGTAGATTGATTTTCAATGCTTGGTTTTGGCCAAGCGCTTGTCGAAATATGTGTGTTGTATTAAAGCGTAGTTAAATAGGGGAAATGTCTCATGCTCGTTCGCAAAGCATTGTTCGTTTGCGTTGCTTTTTCAGCTACCGCATTTGCACAAACCGGAACCTTTAGATCCATTGATCTCTCTTCCTATACAGATAGTCTGAGAATCAATTGGGGGTATCCGACGGGACCCTATAGCAATCAGAAAGCGGGTCTTTCTTTTGCCGGTTCAACCCGACTGACCAGTTTTTATTCTGGCCCCTACAATTACCCCGCCCCAGGAACCGGACAATCTGGAAGAATGTCGTTTGGAAACACAGCGTCAGCTCCCTACTGGTTGTTTATGACCAAAGATACCATCAACCTCGGTGATTCGACTTTAGCAAATAATACCAATGTATATGGAACCGAAACGGTTCACGGCACCTTAAAGGTAACTGGACCCTCAAGCTTTAGGACCACGGTGAATCTTTATAATGCTTATCCCAATGACACCTTGCTCACTTGGGGAATTCCACAGGTATATCAAAGCCCAGTCAATGCCTTGTCGGGCCTTTCCTGGGGCCTGAAAAATGGCAACAAATTCAATGCTGCTCGCAATAACGCCTTGTCCTCTACCACTAGTTTCTACACCGGCAATTACAATTATCCCGCTGCTGGCACTCCCTATCCTGGGCGCATGACTTTTGGCTTGACCGCTACTGGTCCTTATTGGCTCACCATGGAGCAGGATTCCATTCGGATTGGTGATTCCGCCTTGGCGACCAATGCCCGTGTTTATGGCAACCTTAGCGTGACCGGAAAAGCATCCATCGCCGGAAATACCTCGATTGGCGGAGCGCTCACCGTGGCCCTGAACGAATCCATCACCAAAGGTTTGTACGTGGGCGATTCCTTAGCTTTGGGCGTGGCGGTTCCCACCCGGTAGCTCGATGTGAATGGAGATGCTTTGGTTCGCGGCACGGCCTATGTCGCTCTGAATGCCTCCATCGGTGGCAACGAGGCGGTCACCGGCAATTCAACCATTGGCGGATCGGCAACCGTGGCAGGAGCAGCCACGATTGGTGGAGATGCCACCGTCAAGGGCAAACTGTTCTTGGGAACCACCGGCTGGTCGATGACTGCGCCTGACTACGTGTTCGCCTCGGACTACAACCTGGCCCCCATCGCGGACGTGGAAAATTTTGTGCGCACCAACCGCCACCTGCCTGGGATCGCCAGCGCCAGCGACATGGAAAAGGGCGGCCACATCGACGTGGTGCAAATGAATCTGGACCTCCTCAAAAAGGTCGAAGAGCTCACGCTTTACGTGATCGACCAGAACAAGAAGATCGAAGAACTCCAAAAGAGCATTGGTTCCAAGAACTGAAACCCCTGTTCCCTACCGGAGACAAACGATGACAAAATTTTACGGTGATCGGTCCGTGCGGATTCTGATCCATGGGGCCTTGATGGCCCTGGGGTTGGCATCGGGTGCACTGGCCCAGCAACAACCAGTCCTTACCGAGCGCGATACGTTCTCGATGGACCTCGGGTCGGAAAAACGGCCCACCAAGCATTGGCGGCATGGCGCGAACCACCCGAAGGGATTGATCCATTACTGGCTGGTGACAGAACCTGTCAACGGTGGCGTGCGGATCTCGGAGATGGCCACTGTCGCCGGATTCAAGGTGCTCGGTGTCCACCGCGACCTGGGAAAGATGGTGTACAAGGTGGAGTTGAACACGGTCGATGGCGCCGATGCCGCCGAAACGCGATTGAAGGCCTTCCCGGAGTTTTTCTCGCTGGAGCCAGTCCAAAACCAGGACAAGATCCACCACGACTTGGTGAGTGAACGAACGGATCGCACCCAGCGAAAGTGGGCGCGGTCGGCCTCGGGCGACAAGGATCCCATGATGGACTCGATTCGGGTCCATATCACCCATGCCCCCATGAATGTGGTCGATTTGCTGGTCTGGGCCAGAAAAATGGGGATTCGCAATGTCAAGGTGGTGTCAAATACCGTCCTTGAAGGGGATGTTCAATGGAGCCAATTGGATGCTCTGTCGGCCTCGCCGATCGTTCATTCGGTCGATCGCCAATTCGAGCCGCAGATCCTGAATGATGTCACTCGATCCATCCTTGGTTTTGGAGCTTTGCAATACGGAGCCCCTGCCAGCGGATTTTTGGACACCACCACCTCTTTGAGCGCGACTTGGAACGACGCAGCAGCAAATGCGGGCAAAGGCGTCATTGTCGGCGTGTTCGACAATGGGGTGGACAGCATGCATCCGGACCTGCGCATTTCCCCCTCCCTCGGGCGCAAGGCCGTGTTGCCCAGCGAAGTGTGGTGGGCTGGTTCGGGTGCTGCGGGATGGAGCCACGCCACCCATGTGGCCGGGACCATTTTGGGCAATGGAGCCTTGAGTCTCGCCAACGGGGGGCGGGCTTACCAATGGCGAGGCGAGGCACCCAAAGCCCAGCTTTTCTCGCTTCAAGCGGACTGGAACACCCACTCCGTGGACGCGGGAAATTTCTCGGTGGTACTTGGCGGTTTTAATGGAGCCTACGATGCCTACGCGACCGTCTATGACGCGTTGATCGCCGACCACGTGGGTGCCCGGCCAGTCTACGTGATGGCCGAAGGCAACAACGGGAGTGGAGCGCAATACGGGGCTCAGCAGGGGTATTTCTCGGCGCTGAACGCCTTGAAGAACGGCATCAAAGTTGGGGCGGTGGACAAGGGAAGATTGCACGTGGCGGACTTTTCAAGCCTTGGCCCAACTCGTGATGGCCGTCTGGGTCCGGATGTCGTGGCACCGGGTGCGGGAGCTACGGTTCATGGCACTGTTACCGTCACCGAAATCTCGGGGTTTCGCGCGGGAAACACCTTCCGGAATTTCTGGAACAATTCGGTCAGCACCCTCTACAGCTCGGCCAATGTCCGTGGGGTGATCCAGGTCACCTATACCCCGAACCAGACGATCTTTTCCGGAGGCCGAAAGATGAATGTTCGCGGACCGATTCAGACGGTCACCCCGGCGTGGGTCGTGGCTTCGGGGGACTCGCTGCGGGTGAATTTTACGGCAACTGCGACGGGGCACGCGACCCTCTATGTATTGTACACCGATGGAACCAACAACGTTTTCAGCGACGTTTCCACCGGGGTTGTCCAACCTGTAAAATTCCAATTCCCAAGCGACGCGATCGGGAAGACGGTCTCGCAAGCGGGTTTCTATGTGGATCTTGTGGGAACGGAAATCAAATCCGCAGGAGCATACACGGACGCTGTCACACTCGCGAAATCCTATGGATACACAGAAATGGAAGGGACGTCCATGGCCACGCCAGCTGTGACAGGAATTGTCGCATTGATGTTGGAGCGGTATGGAAAGTTGACCGGTAAAAATATCCACACCAACCGATTCTGGAATTCGACGGCAAAGGCCATTTTGGTCCACACCGCCCAGGATCTGGTGAGCACCACGCCAGACCCCGACCTTCCCAACAATCCGGACTTCTACGCCAATGCCATCTACAAGGACAGCGTTTACTCGAATATCTATGGTGCTGGACCGGATTGGGCCTCGGGTTACGGTTTGGTGAATGCCGCCAATGCGGTGGCGATCACGGGAACCAATAAGGTGCTGGAAGACACCGTCGACCAGGGGGTAGCGAAATCCTATACGGTGACCCTTCCTTCGGGTTTGACCACTTTTCGGGCAACCTTGGCCTGGGATGACCCCGCTTCGACGGGCAACACGCAAATGTGGCAGAAGGCTTTGGTGAACGATTTGGATCTCACCATGACATCGCCCACCGGTGTCGTGTCCCGGCCATGGGTTTTGGATGCCGGCCCGATCAACGACAGTTTGGTGTGGTCCAACGGAATCGACCCGAGGGTGACCGTTGCCAACGTCCGGAACAATCCTGCCCACAAGGGGATCGACAGTTTGAACAACCTGGAAGTGGTCGATCTGACAAATCCAGTCGCGGGTGTGTGGACAATCACTGTCACGCCCCGTTTGCTGGGACGCAGCCAACACCCAGCGACCCAATCCGGCCTGCACCAGGATTTTTCACTGGTGACAGATCTTGCAGCAACTCCCATAACCGGTGGGCCCTCCCTCCCTCCCGGGTCCACAGGTTGGAAGTTCAACAACCCGACCTCCACCTTGGCCGTGATCTTGGCCGATGGCTCGATTTGGATGAAGGACTGCACCGGCACCGTTCCCGTGACGGGTGGATTTGCTTGGTGGTTTGGCGGGCTCGAAAAGGCCAGTCTGTTGCCCACCAGCGGTCTTCGGTCCACGACCTACGCTTCGGCACAATCCGCATGGCTTGCGGTAGCGGCGAACAATTCGGGCGGAGCATTGGTGGTCAACCCCCTGGGCGTGGCGATGTTCCGCGTCGGGCAGGATGCCAGCATCCGGGTCGCCGGTGTGTCGAACTGCAGCGCCACGGGGTTTTGATCGACAGAATTTGATGGATCGGAAGTTGGTCAAACTTCCGAGTTGAGCTGAACTTGTGGGGAATCCCTCGGTGGCGTGATCGCGACCGGGGGATTTTTTTTGGATCCCGGTTTGGGGTCTTGTCGGATGATTTCGAAGTGGCCGGATTTCCGGTAGATGGTCAATTTCTGCCTAATCCTCCGGAATGAAACATCTGTCTGGTATGCTGAAGGGTTCGATGACGGGAATTGGAAACTCTGAATTCTTGGGGTAGATATGCCCGATTTCTCGAATTGCCTAGGAATCGCAGGTAGGGGCGGTCGCCGTAGTGGGTAAGTCATGGAAGGCAAGCCGTGCAAGGGATCGAATAAAATATCGTTCCAGAAAAGTCATGGAACGATATTTAGCGGGTCTGAGCGAAAGGGGCTTAACGCCGTAGGATGACGGATTTATAATTCTATTTCATCCATTTAGTTTGCGGTAATCACTCAATACAGTCAAAGATTGTCTTGATTGTATTTCATATTGGGAGAGCAACATGTTTGTTCGGAATTCCTTGCTGCTTTGCGCAGCCCTTTCAGCTGGTGCTTTGGCCGTTACGGGAACATTTACGGATTTAGACCTGCGTGGCAATTTTGGAACCCGAGTGAGTTGGGGATATCCTTATTCATATCCTTATGCCGGAGCCGGATTATTTGCTGGTGTCGATGTCAATAGTACCGGAACAAATTTTTATTCGAGTGATTACGTCGTTCCCAATGCAAGCGTTCTACCTGTCCCAGGAAAAATGACCTTCGGACTAAAGGCAACAGGCCCCTATTGGCTCACCATGAAAAAGGATACCATCAATCTTGGCGATCCGGCTTTGGTGACCAATGCCTACGTGTATGGCGCCTTAAATGTGACCGCTGTCGGTAATTCAATTTCCGCCGTAAAAATAGCGAAACCTACTATCCCCGATTTTTCTAATCCAACCTATGCCGTCCTTGATACGGTACTCACCTGGGGGCATATCCCTTCCGTGGCGGGGGATTATCAGCTTAGTCAAAATGGAATTTCGTGGGGCCTTAAAGAAGGAACTAAATACAATTCTGCCCAATCAAATTATAAAACTTCAACAACAAGTTTTTATGCAGGAAACTTTAATTTCCCAGCAGCCGGAACTCCTTATCCCGGTCGCATGACCTTTGGGTTGACTTCTTCGGCCCCCTTCTGGTTGGCATTGGAAAAAGATTCTATCCGCATCGGTGATCCTGGATTGGCGACCAATGCCCGGGTTTATGGAAATCTGGACGTGACTGGAAAGGCTACCATTGCCGGAAACACCACCATTACCGGCACCGCGACGGTCACCGGTCCAACCGCCACCGGCCCAGCAACGATCAACGGTCCAGCGACCATTCTTGGGACGGCGACGATCGTTGGCGGCACCAATGTTGGTGGCGTAGCGACCTTCAACGGTCCAGCCAATTTTGGCAGCCTGGTGACGATCAACGGTTCAACGTCCATTGGAAACACGATCACGGTCGCTGGCTTGGCGACCATGAATGGCGATGCCGTCGTGAAGGGCAAGTTGTACTTGGGAACCTCCGGCTGGTCGGTATCCGCACCGGACTACGTGTTCGCTTCGGACTACAACCTGGCTCCCATCGCCGAAGTGGAAAATTACGTGCGCACCAACCGCCACCTTCCTGGGATCGCCAGCGCCAGCGACATGGAAAAGAACGGCCACATCGACATGGTCCAAATGAACTTGGACCTCCTCAAGAAGGTCGAAGAGCTCACGCTTTACGTGATCGACCAGAACAAGAAGATCGAAGAACTCCAAAAGAGCATCGGTTCCAAGAACTGAAACCCCTGGTTCTAAACGGAGATAAATGATGACAAAATTTAAAGGTGATCGGTCCGTGCGGATTCTGATCCACGGGTCCTTGCTGGTCCTGGGGTTAGCGTCGGGCGCACAGGCCGTGCAACAACCGGTCCTTACGGATCGCGATACATTTTCGATGGACCTTGGGTTGGAAAAGCGACCAACCAAACATTGGCGGAATGGCTCGAACCATCCCAAAGGTTTGATCCACTATTGGTTGGTGGCAGAGCCTGTGAATGGCGGTGTTCGGATTTCGGAAATGGCCTCGGCCTCGGGATTCAAGGTACTGAGCGTCCACCGCGACCTTGGGAAAATGGTGTACAAGGTGGAATTAAACGCGGTCGACGGTGCCGATTCAACCGAAGCCCGGCTAAAGGCGTTCCCTGAATTTTTCTCGCTGGAGCCCGTCACCAACCAAAACAAGATTCACCGGAGTTTGGCGACGGAGACCAAAGATCGCACCGCTCGGAAATGGGCGAGGTCGGGCAATGGCGAGAAAGATCCGTTGTTGGATACGGTACAGGTCTACATCACGCATGGTTTTTCAAAGACCGCGGATGTGTTGCTATGGGCCAAAAGCCAAGGAATCCGAAATCCCAAAGTTGTGACCGAAACCGTCCTTCAAGGAGATGTTCTTTGGGGACAGATCGAGTTGCTTTCGGCGGCACCCCAGGTGCGATCGATTGACCGGCATTCCAAGGGAGAACCTCTCAACGATGTGTCCCGAGCGACGTTGGGATTGGCCAGTCTTCAGTATGGCGACCCCAAACTTGGGTTTTTGGATACCGTTTCAGCCTTCAGTTCGACCTGGAACAGCAAGGCGACTTCGGTCGGTCGGAATGTCGTTGTGGGCGTGTTCGATGGCGGCGTGAACGATACCCATCCGGACTTGCATGTTTCCAAAACGGGCGATCGGAGAGCCTCCCTTCCGGGGGAAACCTGGAATCTTGGGGTTTTTGACCACGATCTTATGCATGGAACGCACGTGGCAGGGATCATCCTCGGCAATGGGTCTTGTAGCTTGAACGGTGGTCGTCCCTACCAATACCGCGGGATCGCTCCCTGGGCCCAGTTGTACTCGCTCGCCCCCGATTTTGGAACTCATGCGGTGGATGTGGGCAATTTTTCCTGGCTCTCCATGGGGCGTGCCGCAGAATACAATAGCGATGCCATGAGCTACGACGATTTGATTGCCAACCACAGCCTCCGTCCCGTATACGTATTTGCCGTGGGGAACAACGGTCAACCGAATCCCCAAAGCACCCAAACGGGATACTTCTCCATGCTGAACGACTTGAAGAACGGAATCAAAGTGGGAGCGGTCGACAAGGCGGGTTCGAAGAAAGCTCCTTTCTCGAGCATGGGCCCCACTCGGGATGGCCGCCTTGGGCCGGATGTGATGGCTCCGGGGGCGGGAGTGATTGTCGATGGAACGATGTCGGTCCGGTCGATTGCGGTCAAACGGGGGACAACCCTCCGAAACTTTTGGGATCCAAAATCAAATGCCGCCACCTTCAATCCGTTGGGAACCGCGCGCAATTATGTGAACGACGGGATTTCGCGAACCTTTTCGGGTGCTCAGGGAATTGGCTATATGGCCACACTGCCGGCCGCATCCACCTGGACCATGGCGGATGGTGATACCCTGTACGTCACCATGAGCGGACCTTTGGAATACCTGTATAAACTAGAACTCCAGTTTTCGGATGGAACCACCGAGGAGGGTACCATCATGCAATCGGGAGTGGTCAACGTTCCCATCGCAGTCCCACCGGGCTTTTTTTGGACGAATCTCATTGGGAAAACGATCACTGGGATTGGCGTAAAGGCGGATTTCGTTCAAACGGCTGTGGTCTCATCCTATGCGCGTTGGACCAGTTGGTTCTGGGATGCGAATCACGAAATCTCCTACGCATGGGCGTACGGCAGCACCGCCTTGTCGGGCACTTCCATGGCCGCTCCAATGGTGACAGGAACTGTCGCCTTGATGCATGAGAAGTTCGCCCTTCTGCCAGGGCGCAGTCACACGAACCATATGTGGAATTCCACGGTCAAGGCCATTTTGGTCCACACCGCCAAAGATTTGGTGAATCTCACGCCCAATCCCGGATTCTACAACAATCCCGACTTCTTGGCCAATGCAACCGACAAGACGGCGAACCTTTCGGACGTCTACGGAGTCGGTCCGGATTGGGCAACGGGGTACGGGTTGGTCGATGCCTCGAAGGCCGTGGCGATCACCGCCACCACCAAGGTTCTGGAGGACACCGCTGACCAGAATTTGTCAAAGGTTTATCGCGTGGTCATTCCTGCTGGGCAAAAAAGCTTCCGAGCCACCTTGGCATGGGATGATCCAGGATCGAGTGGAAACACCAAGGTTTGGCAAAAGGCCTTGGTGAACGATTTGGATTTAAGCATGACCTCGCCCACGGGAGCTGTTTTCCGGCCATGGGTGTTGGATCCCGGCATCATCAACGACAGCTTGGATACGGCGCAACATAAAACTGGCATCGATCCCAAGGTGACCCTTCAGGCCATCCAAAACAATCCAGCTCATCCGGGCGTCGACAGTCTGAACAACCTCGAAGTGGTCGACATCGTGAATCCCGCTGCCGGTGTTTGGACGATCACCGTCACGCCGCGCTTGTTGGGCCGCAGCCAACACCCCGCGACCCAACCCGGATTGCACCAGGACTTTTCGTTGGTGACGGATATTGCGACTTCCTCGAAAGCCTCTGGGCCCATGATTCCCACCGGCTCGAACGGTTTCAAGTTCAACAACCCAAATTCAACCTCGGCGGTCATCCTAGCCGATGGTTCGATTTGGATGAAGGACTGCACGGGCACGGTGCCCGTGACCGGCGGATTCGCTTGGTGGTTCGGCGGAATCGAGAAAGCAAGTCTGTACCCGACCAGTGGGCTTCGGTCCACGACCTACACCTCGGCGCAATCCGCGTGGCTCTCGGTAGCCGCCAACAAGGTGGGGGGATGGATCGTCTCCAATCCCTCGGGCACGGCGATGGCCCGTATCGGACAGGATGCCAGCATCCGGGTTGCGGGAGTCTCCAACTGCAACGCCACGGGGTTTTGATCGACAGAATTTGAGGAGTTGGTCGATCTTGGATTGATCTGATCCAATAGCCGACTCCCTTGTCAAGGGCCGGGCCTGGCGTCCGTCTTGGCGAAGGAAATAGGAGCTTTTCTTGATGCCGGTTCGGGACCCACCCGGTGGCATCATTTCTGTTTGTGGAACAGGCGAGGATAAGGACCTGATTCGAGAGGATTTCATCACATATTTCTTTGCAAAGAGTGCCCCCCAAAAAACCTAGAGGAGTTGACTCCGAAGATGCGATCGACCCAACAAAATTTTGTCCCCTCCGTTGAAGTTTACCCCTTTCGGAAAACCCTTATGGCCAAGCTATCCACGCTTGCAATGGGGTTGGCCCTAGCGGCCTGGTCTGATCCTCTCGCGCCTTCCTGCGCCCTCGTCACCAATGCCCTCGGGGAGTACTTGGTCGCGACCTATGCCGACCTGCGGCAAGTGGGCGTGGACAGCTGCGCGTTGGATCGCGCTTATCGGGTGGTGGCCGACATCGATGCTTCCTCCTCGGCGACGGATCACTGCGATTCCTTGGGCAAGTGCGAGGGCTTTGCCCCGATCGGATGCGACACGCTCCCGTTTTCGGGTCGTTTCCGTGGTGCGGGACATTCCATCTCCAATCTGGTCATCCAACGGCCCCATCGCGACAACATCGGGCTGTTTGCCGTGACCAGCGACACGGCCCAGATCGACAGTCTGGGGTTGCACAACGGAACCCTTGCGGGGCGGGTTCGCGTGGGTGGATTGGTGGGCGTGAATGCGGGAAGCATCACCCAGTGCCACATGACAGGAAATGTCCATGGGCAGGATTCGACGGGTGGATTGGTTGGCTTGAACCGGGGAGCGATTCGCACCAGCTATGTGACCGGCAATGTGACCGGGAAACAGATGGTTGGTGGCCTGGTGGGGCGCGACTCGGGTCTAGTTCGGACCAGTTACACGACAGGAACTGTCGTTGGCGATAGCCTGGTCGGAGGCTTGGTGGGATGGAGCGATGGCGCGGTTTCCATGAGCTACGCGACAGGTCCGGTAGTCGGAAAGGACGGCGTGGGTGGTTTGGTGGGATGGAGCACGGGCACGGTCTCGCGAAGCTACGCAACGGGTGCCGTGTCGGGCCTGACCCGGGCCGGTGGCTTGGTGGGAGCCAGCCTGGGCAAAGTGACCATGTGCCTATGGGATTCGTTGGTGGTGGGCCAGAACAAGGCTTGTGGACTGGGCGACTCCTGCGCGGCGATGACCTTGGTCACAAGGGAGATGACCAGCAGGGAATGGTTTATGAAACCGCTTCTCGATTCGACGGCCATTTGGAGGATTCGCCCCGACAGCACCTATCCCGCTTTGCGAAGCGTGGACAACGCGCCCTTCGCGTTCGCCGACACCCTTGTCACGGGGAAGAAGGCTTCCCTCGCGCGGTTGCTCAAAAACGATTTCGATGTGGAGACCGTGCAGGCAAAGCTTGTATTGCATGTGGACTCGCTGTGGGGAGGCACCACCGATTCGAGCCTAAACGTTGCCTTTCCCGCCAATTCCGCTTTGCTTGATACCCTGCGGCTGGTCTATCGCCTTGGCGAAGCGCGAACCTCGGACACGTTGTGGGGGAATCGGGCCCGTGCGGTGTTGGTCCACGGCTTGGAAGGAAATGGCACCCAAGAGGATCCCTTTTTAGTGGATGATTATTCGCGCTTGAAATTGGTGGGGACACTCCATCCTGTAGACAAGACCTACCGTCTGACGGCGGATATTGACGCCTCGGCCTCTTCGACGGAAAATTGCGATCCCGTGAGTGGAGTCTGCGCAGGGTTTACCCCCATCGGGTATCCGGATAGTGATTTCAAGGGGCGTTTCCACGGGGGCGGGCATGTCGTTCGCCATCTGACGATCCGACGCCCTCTGGACAATTATGTCGGCCTCTTCGCCTCTTCCGGAGACACGTCAAAAATTGACAGTCTCGGGGTGGTGAGCGGCTCGGTGACGGGGAAGGAGAGCGTGGGAGGCTTGGTTGGATTGAACGCAGGAACGATTCACGCGTGTTTTTCCATGGTCTCGGTTTCGGGTTTGAATAGCGTGGGTGGCTTGGTGGGAATCAACGACTTTTTGGTGCACGCAAGCTTTGCAACGGGGGCTGTTTCGGGGACCAAGTTCGTGGGTGGACTGGTTGGATTGAGCGACGACACGGTCCGGAATGCTTACGCCACCGGTAACGTGACGGGGCAACAATACGTTGGAGGCTTGGTGGGTTACACCACCGGCCGGATCGACCAGTGCTACGCGACGGGGTCCGTGACTGGTGGACAAATTGTTGGCGGGATCGTGGGCGAAACCCACTACATGCTGCTTTCCAGCTATGCGACGGGGCCCGTTTCAGGGAGTTCGTCCGTCGGGGGATTGGCGGGAGCGAACTATCTGTGGGTCAAGTCGAGCTATTGGGATTCCTCCACCACCAGGAAATCGGTGGCTTGCGGTGGAAATGTCGGAGTTTGTCGGGGTGAGGACTTGTCTACGACCGGGATGAGGCAGGTCCCGAACCTGAAGGGACTTCTTGATTCCTCTTCGTGGACCCTTCGCGCGGACAGCACCTATCCAGCCTTGCGCGAGGTGGACAATGCGCCCTTCGCCTTTTCTGATTCCTTGATCTGTGGACCAGGGACGTTTCCGCTCTCCCGGCTATTGGCCAACGATTTCGATTACGAGACGCTGCAGAACCATCTGATCTTGCACGTGGATTCCCTTTCCGGCGGCACCACCGATTCGAGCGCGAACCTTTCGTTCCCTTCCAGTGCCGTCCTAGGCACGACCTTGCGGTTGGTTTATCGCGTCGGGGAAGTTCGGCGCCTGGATACCCTTTGGGGGAATCGCACCCGCGCCTTGGTCACCCGAGGGAATTCCGATCCGACCACCGGAATCGTTTCCCGAAATCCTTCGGGCAGAGGTCTTCTCTCGGACCGGATCGACGCCATGGAAGGCAATGTGCTGGCTACTGGGGCCTTCGGTGCGGGGAAAGGTGAGTTGATGGTTGGCGTCCACACGGACCTGGAAAGGAGCCTTTCCCTGAACCTTGAGATTCCCGCTGTCGGGACAATTTTTGTCGCAATCTTCGACCGCCTGGGGACGCCGGTGATTTCGCTGGAGAGAGAGGTGACTCCGATGGAATTTTTCCGCCTGCGTTCGACCCAGGATGGGCGTCGTGTCCTTCCTCTCTCGTGGAATCTGCGCGCCCAAAACGGGGTTCCCGTGGCGTCGGGCATTTATCTGTGGCGAATCCGAGTTGGCTCGACTACAGGGCAGCCGTTTGAAGTCGTGAAAACGTTTGGTGTGACGCAGGCGAGGTAAATTTCCCAAAGATCTTTAGCCCAATCCGCATCGTTCGACAGTTCTCGAACGATGTTTCAAATGTGTTACAAATTGGTTTTGATGTTGCTTCGGGTCTTCGTAGAATTTAGTTGATGTAGGTGTTAATCCGGCATGGTAGCCGGTAGTTATTCTTTATAAAGAACCAATTCCCATGTGTGGCATTTTGGCTAAAGCATAAATGGTTTTAGCCAATAGCCTTCCTTATTCACAAATGCGTGCTTGTCCGTTCTCTTCAAATCGTGTTCAACCTTTTTCTTTGTGGTTGTCTAATTGGAAAGGATTTCATCATGATCGTTCACAAAGCGTCATTCGTTGTCGTATCTCTATCGGCCGCAGCCTTTGCGGTTACTGGAACCTTCTCAGACATCAACTTGGAGGGCGTTTCGGCCACTGGTGGCCCCCGAATGAAATGGGGAATTCTCGGGACCA
>CAIKAA010000200.1 GCA_903825275.1 uncultured Fibrobacterota bacterium
CAGCCGCGGATGTACGAGACGTTCGAGGAGTTGATCAACCTACCCGACGGAATCATTTTGGTCACCGGCCCGACCGGTTCCGGCAAGTCATCCACCCTTTACTCGTGCGTGCGCAAGGTGCTCTCGCCCGAGGTGAACGTGGTGACCATGGAAGACCCGGTGGAAATGAACATTCCCGGAGTCAGCCAGGGCCAGATCAACAATTTGGCGGGCTTCACTTTCGCAGCAGGCATTCGCGCGATTTTGCGCCAAGACCCCGACATCATCATGCTGGGCGAAATGCGCGACCGAGAGACCGCCGAAATGGCGGTGCAAGCCGCTCTGACGGGCCACCTCGTGTTTTCCACTCTCCATACCAACGACGCGGCGGGAGCGTTCACGCGCTTACTGGACATGGGACTGGAGCCGTTTCTGGTCTCCAGTTGCGTCAAGGGGATTTTGGCCCAACGACTGGTGCGCCGGATCTGCCCCAAATGTCGGGAAGAAAAAGTCTATCCCGACGACACGTTGATCCGCATCGGCATCCGTCCAGGAACCCGCTTCTTCCACGGCAAGGGCTGCAAAAATTGTCAAGGCAGCGGCTATCGCGGACGCATGGGTATCTTTGAACTGATGGCCCCGGACGAAACCGTTCGCTCCATGGTGTTGGCTCGGGAATCGTCGGATGTCATCAAGTCTTACGCGAAATTGAAAGGAATGGTCACGCTGCGCCGCGATGGGCTCGAAAAAGCCCTCCAGGGCCTGACGACCATCGAGCAAGTGATCGCCGCATCGCAAGCGGATAACTAATTCGTTCCCTTGGAACGTTAAGAAAACCTCATCGCCCGCCAGGGATCGCTACAACCGGCGTTTCTCTACGGGTGAGGAAACAACAATTTTTCAGTGCCGGGTCGGATTGATTTCCCACCCAAATCCCACCTGACCTTCGAGACGGCCCGAGCGGCCTCCTCGAAAGTGGGAGATTTTTGAATCAGGCTCTTTGGATCCCTCGGACCAAAAGCCATAGTGGAGACAGAAAATGACTTTGGAAGAACGGATCAAGACCGAACTCAATCCGGCGCAAGCGGAAGCCGTCCTGGTGAACGACCGCCCCCAGCTGATCTTGGCGGGTGCGGGATCAGGCAAGACCCGAGTCCTGACTTGGAAGATCGCTTGGCTGATTGGCGGCATGGGGCGCAAGCCCTGGGAAATCGTGGCGCTCACGTTCACCAACAAGGCCGCCCGGGAAATGCGCGAGCGCGCCGAAAAGCTCATGGGCCAATCCGCCCCGGAATGGATGGGCACCTTCCACGGCATCTGCGCCCGCATTCTGCGCCGCGACGGCGGGTTTTTGGGTTATGGCGACGCGTTCACCATCTACGACGACGATGACCAGCGCAAAGTGGTTGCGGAAGCCTGCGACAAGCTTTCTCTCAAAACTCCCACCGCCGACGTGTTTCGCCGCATCATTTCCAGCGCCAAGAACCGCGACGAAGGTCCCGAGCAACTCGCAGCCGCCTTCGATCCGGTTTCGAAAAACGCCGCCAAGGTGATGGACCATTACCAAAAGGCGCTCAAGGCCGCCGATGCGATGGATTTCGACGACTTGCTGCTGAACGTGTTGGACCTGTTCCGTCGCTTTCCCGAACGGGAAGAATGGTGGCGCAACCGGTTCGGCTACATCTTGATCGACGAATACCAGGACACGAATTCCGTCCAGTACCAGATCGTCAAGCGGTTGGCCACCCACGGACGCATCATGGTGGTGGGCGACGACGACCAATCCATCTATTCCTGGCGCGGCGCCGACATCTCGAACATCTTGGATTTCGAGAAGGATTACCCCGGCGCTCACGTGGTGAAGCTGGAACAGAACTACCGCTCGACGGGCAATATTTTGAAGGTGGCGAGTTCGGTCATCAAGAAGAACAAGGGCCGCAAGGAGAAGGAAATCTGGACCGCCCAAGAGGCTGGGGACAAGGTTTCGCTTTGGACCGAAGAGGATGAAATCGCCGAAGGACGTCGCATCGGCGGGATCGCCAAACAGGCTTTGGCCGAAAACCAGTCCATGGCCGTCTTGTACCGCACCAACAGCCAGTCCCGCGTTTTGGAAGACTCGATGCGCCGCGAGGGTGTCCCGTATGTGATGATCGGAGGCGTTCGCTTCTACGACCGCGCCGAGGTCAAGGACGCCATCGCCTGGTTGCGTCTTTTGGTGAACCCCAAGGATTTTCGCGCTCTGGAACGCGCCGCCCAGGCGCCCCGGCGCGGGATTGGCGAGAAGACGTTGGAGCTTTACCGCAATGCCGCCGAACGCACCCACGGCGGCGATTTGATCGAAAGCCTTTGCGCCCCTCCTCCCGAAGGCGTGCGCGGCACCAAGGCCCAGGGAATGGGACAGATCTTGCGCAAGTGGCAGTGGGCTTTGAAGGAAGAAGTGACGCTGGAAGAGATTGTCGAGCGCGCCATTGTGGAATCGGGTTTGGAAGCCTCGTTCGAGGCCGAAGACACCGACGAGTCCAAGGAGCGCCTCTCCAACCTTCAGGAAGTCGTGTCGGCCGCCGCTGACTTCGCCCTGCGCAATCCGGAAGCCGGATTGAAGGGCTTTTTGGAAGAGGTCGCCTTGGTGTCCGACGCCGACACCAAAAAGACCGATGAAAAAACCGCCATCTTGATGACCTTGCACACCTCCAAAGGACTGGAATACGACGTGGTCTGCTTGGCGGGCTGCGAAGAAGGCTT
This sequence comes from uncultured Fibrobacterota bacterium, assembly GCA_903825275.1. Classification (GTDB taxonomy): domain Bacteria; phylum Fibrobacterota; class Fibrobacteria; order UBA5070; family UBA5070; genus UBA5070. The sequence continues at coordinate 2,722 of CAIKAA010000200.1, forward strand.
GTTCCCCATGTTGCGCCAAGACGGTGGCACCGACGCCCTGGAAGAAGAACGCCGATTGTTTTATGTGGGAACCACCCGCGCCCGCAAGAAGCTGCACATTTTCAGTGCCCGGGTGAGAACTCGATTCGGCGTGCGCGACGCCTGCATCCCCAGCCGATTTTTGGATGAGATCGATGCCCAGGCCCTGGTCTTCGAGACCACACCTGGCACCCGCCGTTCCGTCTTTTCCGGTGGGGACCTTGAGGGAGACAGCCCGTCACGGGCCTCCAGTCCTCGCAATCCCCTGCGCCGTCCCGCCTTTCCGCCCGGTGCCTTGCGCAGCGTGGGCGGCGAACGCCCCGCCTTCGTCATCCCCCCCACCCGCACCGCCAGCGGGGGCCCCTCCTTGGGGCTGTCGAACGTCACTCCTCCCTCGGAAATGAGTCTTCTCGAAAAAGCCTCGTCCCACCCCGATTACGAGTCGGAGGACCAATCCAACATCGGCAATTTCAAAGTCGGCATGCGGGTTTCACATCCAAAATTTGGCACCGGTCGGGTGGTGAAAATCCACGGTTCCGGAAATGCCGCTCGCTTGGACATCCAGTTCGGAACCCAAACAAAGCGGCTGGTTGCAGGGTTTGCTGGCTTGTCGATTTTGGGGTGACCGTGCAGAGGATCCGAAGAGATTCAGGATCGTTGGTTCAGGGAATCCAAAAGCATTTTGGCGAATCGCTCGGCCACACCGCCCGGAAAATTGCTGCGGTGGGTCACGATCGCGATTTCGCGAACCGAAGCTCCTTCGATTTGCCGGTACTCCAAGTCGTCCCCTGATCGCTTTGCGTAGTCGGGCAAGACCCCGACTCCCAACCCTACCCGCACCAGTTCTTTCTGTACCGATACGTTGCCCACCTCGACCACCCGCTTGGGCCATAATCCACGCGCCAGAAATCCTTCTTCGATCAATTGACGGGACCGGGTTTGACGCCCCAAGAGGACCAAAGGAGACTGGGCCAAATCAGAGGCCGTGACCAGACTGTCGGGTGGGGCTGTCCCCTGGGCGAACGCTGCCATGTGGCGATAACTCAGCACCGGGCGGTGAAGAAGAGAGGGATGATTTAGGGGCAAGAGGACAAACCCGATGTCCTCCAGTCCAGCAGCCACCCGAGCCGCGATTTCTGGGGAATTGGAGATCGTGAGATGGAGGCGCGCCAAAGGGTTTTGGCGGGCGAATCGGCCCAATTGGGGGGCAAGCCAGTATTGGGCCACGGTATCGCTGCAGGCGATCCGCAGGTCGCCGTTTTCCCCTTTGGGGTCGTGGGCCGCTCCCGATAAAGCCTCCACATCCCGCAACACTTTTTGGGCCCGAGCCAAAACCGCCAAGCCAGCCGCCGTGGGTTTGACTCCTCGGGAGGATCGATCCAGGAGAACGACTCCCAGGACTTTTTCCAATGACAGAATTTGTCTTGTCACGGCGGGTTGGGAATGAAATAATCGGCCTGCGGCACGGCTGATCGAACCTTCTTCACAGGCGGCGACAAAGGCACCCAAGGCATCCAAATCGAGCATAGAGAAAAACTAATCGGTCCTTTCCTGGGCGCTGTGGCTGGAAGCTACCTTAATTGACCACCCCGCAGCAAGCTGCGGGGTGGCTCTGGCCAGCAAACTCGGGCCTGAGAACACGAAGCTAGCCTCGGGGAATCAGACCCGAGGAGACTGAACCAATTTTGAACCACGAAGACTTCATGCAAGAATTGTCCAAGATCCAACGGCTTAAGTCGTGGATTGCGCCCTTGCTCCCTTGGTTTGATCGCGCTCGCGAGTCGATCTCCCTACTTCGGCCTTGGGTGGGACGAATCCTTTGGAAGTCGCCCTCCCTCGATGGAGGTTGGAAATTTCCTGTTTTGGTCGGGATTTGGATCGCCCGAGTGGTTGGATGCATGCTCGTGTTAGGGCTTTGTGTAGACCTAAATCTTTTCTGGCTGTTCGGTCACTCGCCAAGCCTTTCGGAATTGCGCGATCCCGAAATGGCCACTGCGACGGAAATTCGGTCGGCGGACAATGTTTTGCTGGGCAGAATCTGGCTGGAAGACCGAACCTCGTTGACACGAAACCAAATTCCCAAAGTCGTGATCGACGCCCTCGTTTCCACGGAAGACGAGCGATTTTTCTCCCACAAAGGCATCGACCCCTTCACGCCCTTCTCCGTGGCTTGGTCAACCTTGCGCGGAGGCAAACGCGGGGGCTCGACATTGGCCCAGCAATTGGCCAAAAACCTGTTCCGGACCCGCCAAACCCGCGGCCTGTTGGGATTCATCCCCGGATTTCGCATTCCCATCGCCAAATTGCGGGAGTGGATTTTGGCCACCAAACTGGAGTTGCTCCATTCCAAGGATGAAATCCTCACCTTGTACTTGAACACGGTGACGTTTGGAAACAACACCTGGGGATTGCATTCGGCAAGCTTCCGCTATTTTGGAAAACTTCCCGCCGACTTGCAACCTCAGGAAGCCGCCATGTTGATCGGGCTGCTCAAAGGACCGAGCCAAAACGATCCTCACCTCCATCCCGAACGGGCCTTTGCCCGGCGCAATGTCGTTTTGGCCCAAATGCTCAAGTCGAAAGCCATCTCCAAAACAATCTGCGACTCGCTGGCCCAATTGCCACTGGGACTTCATCCCATGCAATCGTCCCCCTCTTCGGGCCTTGCACCCCACTTCCGGGATTGGATCACGACCTGGCTGAAGGGCTGGTGCCGCGAGCATTCCTGCGATCCGTTTGCCGACGGATTGATCGTGCGCACCTCGATCGATTCGCGCATGCAAGCCCACGCCCAAGCTGCGATCGCCGATTTTTTGCCCCAGCTCCAAAAACGATTTGAATCCGATTGGGGCGGTCAACCGCCCTGGCGCTACAAGAATGGCTCTGAAATTCCGGGATACCTGGATTCCCTCGCCCGCCAATCGGGCCGATTCGCCCCCCTCCTGGACAGCTTGAAGGGCGACACCGAGGCGGTCTTGGTCGCGCTTCGCCGCAAGGAGCGACTTCGGGTGTTCAACGGACAAGGATTTAGAGACACCTTGATCAGCCCCCTCGATTCGATCCGCCTGACCCGTCAATTTTTGCAAGGAGCCCTTGTCTCTCTCGATCCGCGCAATGGAGCCATCAAAGCTTGGGTGGGAGGAATCAATCACGAATTTTCCAAACTCGACCATGTGGCCGGGACCCGTCGATCCAACGGAAGTACTGCCAAACCCTTTGTCTACTGCACCGCCCTCGAACAAGGAATGTCGCCCTGTGACAAGTTGATCGACACCGTCAAGACCTTCGTCTACCAGGAAAATGGGAAACGCAAGACCTGGACTCCCCACAACGCGGATTGGATTTCCCTAAACGATACGGTCACCTTGCGCAATGCCATGGGACGGTCGTTGAACACCATCGCCTCGCAGCTGGTCATGAAGGTTGGTCCGGAAAATGTTGCCTCGACCATGATACGGCTTGGCATCAAATCTCCCATCAAAGCGGTGCCGTCGGTGGGCCTGGGGGCAAATCCCGTCACGTTGCTGGAACTGGTTGGAGCCTATGAACCGTTCGTCAATGGCGGAAAAAAAATCGAGCCCTGGGCCGTGGTCTCCATCGAAGACCGCAAGGGAAATGTTTTGGCAAAATTTCTCCATCAACCCAATGCAGTTCTGACAGAAAATATCGCCTGGCTCATGTCCCACATGCTTCGCGGTGGGTTTCAGGAGCCCAATGGAACCTCCTTGGCGATGTACTCCTACGACCTATTCAAACAAGGCCGCGAATTGGGCGGCAAAACAGGCACGAGTTCCGACCATGCCGATGGCTGGTACATCTCGGTCACCACCGATTTGGTAACCGGCGCCTGGACGGGCAACGACGACCCCTCCATGCATTTTCGTTCCGGGGAAACTGGGGAGGGATCTCGGACCGGTTTGCCCATCGTGGGACGATTTCTGCAACGAGTGTTCAAGGACACGGCGCTTCGCTATTCTCCCGAGCGATTTCCACCGCCTCCACAAAGCTTGAAGACTCGATGGAATTGCCCCACACCATGGCCCAAAGACACCTTAGATTCTCTTAGCGTGGATTCCACCAAACCCTCAGTCGGTCCCAACGGGAGCATTTTCTAATGATCATCGGCGTCGGCATTGATCAGGTGTTGATCGACAGAATCCGCAAGGCCTCTCCCAAGCTGTTCGAACGGATTTGCACACCGGCGGAATTGGCCTACTGCGACCAATTCGGCGAAGGCCGATACGAGCGCTACGCCGGACGGTTTGCCGCCAAAGAAGCCATTTCCAAAGCTTTGGGAACGGGGATCGCTGCAGGGATCAATTGGACAGACATTGAAATCCTTCCCTTAGCTTCGGGCGCGCCCGTGGCCCATCTGCACAACGCTGCAGCCGATCGCATGACCCAACTTGGCGCGGTGCGCGTCCATGTGAGCATCACCCACGACAAGGTCACC
>CAIKAA010000201.1 GCA_903825275.1 uncultured Fibrobacterota bacterium
CACGGAATCGCTTTCGTGCATCAGGCCTTCGGCATTCGTGAAGTCCGCGACGACCAGCTGGGCCAGCGAACGGGTCACGCCATTGGAAAATTGCCCAGTGATGATGCCGTCGGCGCCAATCGAAATGTTGCGCAGCGATCCCATGGTGTGTCCGTCTTGGTTCACCGCTGCCGCGGTGCTGGCGGCCCGGAATTGGGTGAGGCCAGCAAACTTGCCGGGACCACCGGGATTCAATTGCAATTGCATGACTTCGGCACCGTTGCGCGGGTCGATCACCAAGCGGCTGGATTGGTCGTCGAAGGTGAAGTTGGAAACCGTGCCGTCGGTGCCAAACGTCAGTCGTCCATCGCCTCCCGACTGGATCTGTTCGGTTCCGGCGACCGAGGCATGCCAGTACCATTCGTTGGGAACGCTGGATTTGGTAAAGGCGACCGAAACGTTGTGGGTAAACCCCTTGTTGTCGAAACTGGTGATGGAGGTGCTTACCTCAGAGGTGTTGCGCGCGGCCTGCAATTCGCTAAACCCCATGTTGGTGTTGAAGTAGTTGGGTGCCGGAGCCGAATTGTTCGAGTCATCCGCGTGGATGGAGAGATCGGTCAGGGAAAAATTCGTTTCAGGAAGGCCGCGGATCGTGATCGATCCATCGGGGATGTTGTCGACCGTGCCCGCTCCGTTGATGGAAACCGTGGGGTTGTTGGAAACCGTCCCGTCGAATTCTGGCAAATGGAGTTGATTTCGCATTGCGTCGACCACCATTCCCATGGTGGTTCTAGTGGGGTCGTAGATTAGGGAGGAGGTGATCGTCGAGCTTCCGCCCACTGCTCCCGAGAAACTGATCTGGTCGCCGTTCTGCAATCCCGCATCCGCTCCGGTACTGGGATCTTTTCCCAGGGCCTTTCCCGAAGAATTGAAGACATTGGAGAGCAGATCGGCTTCTTGGGCCGGACGAAAGAAGGAGTTGGTGGAGGTGGTTGCGCCAGCGGCGACCGTATTGGGGAAAAAGAACGCCGAGGCGATGCTGGAGCTGGAGATGGGGCGGTTGGAGGTGATGTTGAACTGGGTCACATTGGCCGCGCCTGCCGTGAGCTGGACTTTTCCGGTGGTCGCGTCGAAGGCCAAGGTTGTGCCAGCAGATCCACCCGGTCCTGCCAAAAAGGTGGCCATCGAGGCCAGGATGTCGTTCATCGTGGAGGTGTCGGTGACTGTAAAGGCCCCGGTACTGGCCGTCCCCGTCGCCGGATCGACGGCGGAAAAGGTCAGTTTGTCTCCCGGCTGCATCCCCAAGTTTTTTCCATCCGGTCCGCAGGCCGCAGTGGCCAAAACGGTGCCGTCGGTGGGCGACAAAAACCGGTCGGTGTGGGTGATGGTCCCCAAGGCCGAACTATCCGAATCGAGGTTGCGGGCAAAATCGATTTCGCCCGTGGCGCGGGCCGGTGCCGAGGTGTTGAAGGGGATGACGATGTCTTCTTGGGCGGCGGTCAGGGAGAGGTCTCCATTGTCGTTGGCATTGTATCCCTGAAGCACCAGCCCCGAACCCGGCATCACCAGATGCCCCACGGCATCCAAGGAAAAAGCCCCGTCCCGCGAGAAAAAGTTTTCTTCCCCCGACTTGACGACAAAAAAGGCACTGCCTTGGATGGCGAGGTCGGTGGTCTGGCCGGTGCGTTCGAGGTTTCCTTGAGAGAACGAAGTGTCCACCGAGGCCACACCGGTTCCCAACCCGATTTGCAACGGGTTGGTGCCGCCGGTCCCCATTCCCAATCCACCAGGAGCCGTGGCTCCCGACAAAGTTTGGTTCAGAGACTCTTGGAACGTCATGCGTCCGGCCTTGTATCCCGTCGTGTTCACGTTCGAGATGTTGTTGCCGATCACGTCCATGTTCGACTGGAGGCTTTTGAGCCCTGTAATTCCGGAAAAGAGGGAGCGCATCATGGGAGGATCTCCTGGAAATAGCTGTTCAGGGACGAGTTCAAATGGTAAAGAGGTCTTTGAGGGCCCAGACCTTGTCGCCACAGACGAGATTCGGCGACCCTTGCGCGTCGAAGGCGACGTTGTTGATCGTGCCTTCTTGGAAGACAGTTCCTGTCGTGGCGGTTTGGGCGGGATTCACGATCCGCAGGTAGTAGGTGCCTGCGGCCGAGGCGTTTCCCGATCCCTGGGCGCCGTCCCAGGCATAGGTTCCGTAGCCCTTGGTGGCGTTCATGATGGTTGAGCCGTCATTGTTGGATCCGTCAACAGAAAATGACTTGACGACATTGCCGTTGCCGTCCAGGATTTGACCAATCGATCCCGCTGCCGCCGTGAAATTCCAGCTGGCTCCCGATTTTGTCAAGTCGGCCGATGCATCGCGGAAACGAGCCGTCTTCCCGATCATGGAGAGGGCCGCGCTGGTCGCGGCGCCGTTGTCCGAGGCCGTCGCGGTGCTGGCTCCCGCGCCATCTTTGAGATTGACCAAATCCTTCATGCGAAAGGCTTGCGCCCCGGCTTGCAAGATGGGGCCCGTGCTGTCGAAACCCACCGAATCAATGGTGGCGTCGTGGTAGGCGTATCCCGAATCGGCCAAGGTCGCCTGGTCTTTGACGGACACGGTGTAGGAACCCGAGGCCGCAGGTTTGCCATTGTCGTCGGTGCCATCCCAAGAAACCTTGCCGCTTCCGGTCGAATCGAGGATGGAGCTGCCATCCTTGAATGTCCCGTCGAGGGGAATGGTTCGCACGGCGTTGCCCTTGTCGTCCGAAATGACCATGACCGATCCCGACTTGGCTTGGACTAGCAAATCGGCGGTGCTTCCGATCGCGGGAGCATCGACGGCAGTTTGTTTGAACCGCACATTTTTTCCGATCAACGCCGTTGCCGAGCTAGAGGTGACGGCACTCGCCGAATCGCTCTGCTTGGAAGCCATGTCCGTAAAAATCTTCCCCAAATTGTCGATGGAGGTCTGCATGTTCTGCAGCGATTCCAGCTGCGAGAATTGCGCCATTTGGGCGGCCATCTGCTGGTTGTCTTGGGGCGAGAGCGGATCCTGGTTCTTCAGCTGGGTGACCAGCAAATTCATGAAGTCGTTCTTGCCCAACGTGTTCGAGGCCGCTTTGGCTGCCGCTTTGGTCGCGGAAGTGGTGTTCGTGGTGGGCGAGGTGTTCTGGTAATTGGTGATGTCCAGAATCGGATTGGTGGCTGCAGTGGTGGTGGTCATGGCTTAGCTCCAGAGATCGATCGTGTTTTGCCCGTTGCGGATTCCGGTGTCTTCGCCCAAGACCACCGCTTCGGGAACGCTGATTTCCGTGTCGTTCCAGCCCCCCTCTCCTGAACCCTTGCGCGAGCCTTGGTGTTGATCCTTGGCCGCTTGCCCGTCGCCTCCCGGTTCCGGGGTGTTTTTTTGCCCGACAGAAACCGACAAGTGTTCGAGGTCGAGTCCATGGCGCGACAGGGCGTCCTTCAATTGGGGTGCGGCATCGAGCATGGCCTGGCGGACCGCGTCGTTTTCCACCACCATGCTGGCATGGACCTTGTCATTGTCGTTCATTTTCAAGGAAAGCCGGACTTCTCCCAGTTCCTCGGGCCACAACCGCAGTTTGAGTTCGCGATGGCCTTCGGTGAGTTGGATCTGGACCTTCTCCAACACCTGGCGGCCGATCAATTCGCTGGAGGTGCCGCCGGGAGGGATGTGGCGAGGCACAAGCGAAGAGGCATCCTCGAGCTTGGAGGTGGAGGCCTGTTGGAATTGTTGGATCCAGGCAGAAGCATTTTCTCCAGATTGGTTTTTTTTCTCTCCGACTGCCGACGACGTTTTTTGAGACTGTCCCGCATTTTGGGAGAACGAATCGCTTCCGCCACCTGCATCCGAAGCGGAGGTCGCCTTGCCCAGGTTTTGGGTCGCTCCCGCGACATTGGAGTCCACGGAGGTCTTTTGACCCGGCATCTCCCCTTGGCCAAGGCTCGCCTGGATCTTGGCCCGCAGGTCTTTGAGATTTTGGATCGTGTCCGGGGGCAACGCCTTGTTCGAGTCGGTGGAGGCTTGGGACACGCTGCTGGTGCCCATGGGAGATCCATCGGCATCGTCCAAGGCCCAAGGACGCGGCAGGAGCATGGCCGCGTTTTCCGCGATTTTGGAGGGATCGATTCCCCGCTCGAGGTTTCTTTGCACGAACTCCAGGGCGGTCCCGAGCTGCTCCCGATCCAGGGGCGACAAGTTTTGGATTTCCTGCGGCTTGACCTGGAACCCCAGCATCTGGAGCAAGCTCGCGATTTGTTCCGCAGTCGTCGTGTCGAGTTCCGAGTTCGAATCGGACTTTTCGGTGGGTGCCGTGTGGTCGGCGGGAGCCGTGGTGGTAGGAACGGCTGCACTGGGCGACTGGGTGATGGCTGTCGAAGCAAGCAGACTCGAGGGAAGCGGCGAGCCACCCAGGAACATGTCCAAGACTTGCAGAAATCCATCCGCCGAGGGGGAGGTGACCCCGGTGTTCGCGTTGGCCCCATTCGACGATGCGGCGCCCAAAACCTTGCCGCCACCCAATGGGCTTGGCAGATCCTGGTTCGTCGAAGGCAACAATTGTGCGGAAACGGCGGATAGGTCCATCATGGCTAAGTCCTCGTCACGGTTTCTTCGGGCTGCTGGCGGATGCCGCACTGGCCGTATCTGGCTTTGGTGGAGTGGGGGTCGATTTTGGGGTTGGCTTGGCCGCAGGCAAATCGGAAAGTCCGCGGTTGCTTTCCAACAGGCGGGTCACGCTCGCCGCCCGTTGGACATCGGTTTTGCTCATGGCCGCAAGAATTTTGGCGCGACTCTTGTCCTCGGCGACTTTGCGGAGGATCGCCGTCACCAGCACATCGTCCAGGGCCGAGAGGATTTTGGCAGCCTGATCCGGTTTCATGCCCACGAAGGTGGCCGCCAGCACGGTCGTGCGTTGGTTTTCCAAACTGTCTCCGTGGGACAGGATCTTTTCCAAACGCTCCCGTTCGGCATGGATGGTGTCGCGAAGCCGGGCGTCTTCGAACCGCAGCTCTTCCATCCGCTGGGTTTCCCGCAAAACTTCGGCTTCCCGCTGGTCCAGCTCGCCAGACGATGCCTTGGATTTGCCCGAAACCCCAGCCGAGTCATGTCCCACGCTTTGGGCGGACGTGGCACCGGGGATGTCCTCGGGCCGTTCGAGAAGACGGGCGCGGGCATTGGGGTCATGACTTTCTGGTCCAAAGACCAGACGAACATTCCCCGTCCAAAGGAGAACCCCCAAAAGCACGATGGGAAAGCTGACCAAGGCCAATAATCCCAATGCGATGATGTCTTTGAGCTTGAGCACGATGTGTTCTCCTTGCAAGTGGTGCGCCAACAGAGTGGAAGTCGGAGTTTCGCGGCAGGTGGGTGAGGTGGGGCGGTAAGGATTGCCCCCACTTGCCTGCCTGGGCAGGTAGGAACTACTCTACGCCTTCCATGCAAGATTTTCCTTTGGCAAGTGCGGAACGAATTGTTCGGATGGCTTTGGAAGAAGACATCGGGGTCGGGGATCTGACCAGCAACCTGGTTTTGCCACCCGGGCACCGCAGCCGAGCCCGCGTGGTGGCCAAGTCCCTCGGGATTTTGGCCGGTCTTCCCTTGGCCAGAGTCGTCTTCCGCCAGCTGGCGAAACTCGATCTGGAAGCCGAACTGGTCGACTTGCGCTGGCTCGTCCAAGATGGCGTCACGGTCAAACCGGGCCAAATCGTGCTGGAACTGGAGGGACCGACCCGCGCGATCCTCGAAGGGGAGCGAACCTTCTTGAACTTCCTCCAGCACCTTTCGGGAGTGGCGACCACGGCCCGGTCCTACCAACTGGCCGCCGGCGAGCATTGCCGGGTACTGGATACCCGCAAAACCACTCCCGGCCAACGAATGTTGGAAAAGTGGGCCATCCGGGTCGGCGGCGGCTCGAATCACCGCCTGGGGCTTTGGGACGCGGTCCTGATCAAGGAAAATCACGCCCATGCGGCGGGCAACGTCCGGCTGGCGGCCCAAAAGGCCTTGGCCACAAAGCCGGCTTCGGCCGATCTGATTTTGGAAGTCCGAGACTTGGCCGATCTGGAAACGGTGCTGGATCTGCCACTGACCCGGGTGCTTCTGGACAATTTTACGGTGGATCAGGTGGCCCAGGCCGTCCAGCGGCGAAACCAGGCCAAAGCCAGTTTCGCTCTGGAGGTTTCGGGCGGCATCACCTTGGAAACCATAGCGGGTTACGCCCAAGCCGGTGCCGAATTCATTTCGGTGGGGGCGCTCACCCATTCCACCCTGCCCCTGGATTTCTCGCTTCTTTTGGAGGGATTGTGACCAAGCTCGTTCCCGGTCGTTGGGCCGGATTTGGTGTGGTGGGAAATTTTGCCGGTCATTTGGAACAGGCTGGCGAGATCAAGGACTTCGTGTCCCTAAAGCTCCAGGGCGACGGACCCAAGGGCCTGTTCCCCTTCCACCTTGCGATCGACGGACACTTTTTGTCCATCGACCCGACCTCCAGCTGGGACCTCGCCTTGCCCGAGGGGGCCCAGGTCCAAGGGGAACCGGAAGTGGCGCTCTATTGCGAGTTGTCCTACGGGTTGGATGCCTGTGTAAACATCAAGCCGTTGGCCTTTGCCGCGTTCGACGACGCCTCGATCCGCCGCGAGGGAGCGCCCAAGATCAGCGTCAAGAAAAATTGGGGAACTGGCTCCAAAGGCTTGTCGTCGAACTGGATCCCGTTGGCCGACGGATTGAACGCCGGGGCGGCGATCGACGGCTACCGCATCGCGTCCTTCCTGGGGCGCGAGGGAGTCTGGAGCGCCTACGGGATCGACAGCCCCATCGCCGGTTACACGTTGTATGGGCCGGATTTGGTGGAATGGATCCGCCAGAAATTGTCGTCGCAAAAGGACCAAGGCCCCTTGGAAGATTTGCCCCAATTGCTGGCCCTGGCAAATCACCCGACCCACGCGGTCATCACCATCGGCGCGACCCGTTACACACCGCTTGGCGAAACCACCTTTCTGCAACCCGGTGACCGGTTTGCGGTGGCCGTCTACGACCCCAAACAAATCGATGCCGCACGACTTCCTGCACTTTGCGCAAAAGGCGAATCGTGCGAGGGGTTGTCGCTAGTTGTTCGGGAAGCGCGAAGGGTGAGGGAGTAGAGTTCCCTCCCCTCAGGCCTTCCCAATAAATTCATTCACACACCCCAAAACCTCGAGGCCAGAAGGCCCTCAAGGGTTTGCCTAGCCGCGATTCAGCGCGTGACGACAAGCTTCTCGGGCTTCAAGGTCGAGAGAGGTCCTCGTGGCACGACGAAATAGGTGCCTGGATTGAAATGGATGGACGCGTTCCCCCCTTGGGAAACCGAGGTCACAACCTTCCCGGAAAGATCCACCACACC
>CAIKAA010000202.1 GCA_903825275.1 uncultured Fibrobacterota bacterium
CCAAAATGCAGTCTTCGTCGACCAGGCTGATGTGGATGTTGTCGGTGTGGCCCTTGTGGAACAGGACCGTGAATTCGCTCTCACCGATCATTTGGGCGATGGCGCGCGTCGCGGCGTATGATCCGGCTGCCAAAGCCGCCAACGAGGTGGTGTCGAACGACTTCGTGTACCCTTGGTGGGCCAACAGGTTTCCGTCCTTGTGAACTAAAAGGACGAAGGTTGCGCTGGCCGACGAGAGAAGGTGGGCCAAAACCTTGTTCAGCCGGTCAATGTCTTCCTTGTAGAGAATGAAGTTCGACATGGTGGGCCTTAGGGTTGTCCGGGTCCGAGTGGCATCCGGCGGGTGGGGTAAGAGTCGGGTCCCTGCAATCTCGTGAGTTCTTCTGGCGTCAAAAAGGCCGAAGCCAGGGGGTCTGCGAGGTGGAGATTGGGATTGACATTGGGGTTGGAGACGAAGGCATTGTCCTGGATCGTTTTTTGGTCCGACAATTCCTTTTCGTAGCGGGCAATTTCGGCGTCCAGATCCGAAGCGTCCATCGAACCATCGATCTTGCTTTTCTTGTGCTTGACCTCGGCGGCTGCAGCCACCGGTGGGGGTGGTGAGGGCATGGGGCTCGGCATAAACGATGGCAAGGGAAGGGGGGGCGTCTGGATCGGTGGATTTTGAGGCGCAGGGATGGAGGGATTAAAGGTCTGCAACCCAGGCATGGGTGAGGGTTGGATGACCGGTTGGATGGGCGCCGGAGAAGGTTGGAGCCCCGCCGTGGGGGGGGCCGAAACCGGAGGGTTTGGTGCCCCGAAATAATCGGTTTGCAAGCCAGCGAGTTGATCGACCCGGATGGGGGGAGGGGCAGGAGGATTGAAGCCAGTGAACTGGGGGGCACCCACAGGAGAGGTCGGGTAGGGGGCCGGGATGGAAGGTTGGATCGCAGGATTCACGGTCGAGGAGGCGACCGGTGGTGCCATGGGTCTGGGGGGGATCGGGGAAGGCATCGAGGGGGCTGGAGCGAAAACCGGTGGAGCCAAAGGAGGAGGGTTTTGCCGAGGAGGAGGCGCAGCGAGAGGTGGCACAACGGCCATGGGGCGTGGCAAAGGGGCCAGGGAAGGGATTGGGCTTGGCGCAGAAGCCAGTGAGGTCTGAACGGGAGCCAGCGAGGGGACTGGTGCGGAAGGAGGAGGGTTGCCGGGTTGATCGGCAAGTGTGGAAGGCCGCCGCGTGCCTTGGCGAGCGGTGTATTTGGCATTGAACGTGTCGATCACGATCTTGCCGATGGCTTTGAGAGTGGTGAACACCCCAATGCCTTGGTGGGCCTGGGCCTCGAACGTCGGCACCTTGTGCCAATTGAGATGTTGGTCCAGCTCGACGATGGAGGCAATTCCGGGAAGGTCGCGCTTGTTGTACTGGAGAACGAAGGGAACCGACCCCAAATCGATCCCGTATTCCTTCAAGTTTTCCTGAAGGTTTTTGAGGGAATCGATGTTTTCCTGCATTTTGTCGCGCTGGCTGTCGGCGACAAAAACCACCCCGTCCACACCGCGCAACACCAGCTTGCGGGTCGCGTTGTAATACACCTGTCCGGGAACCGTGTAGAGCTGGAACTTGGTGGCAAAACCTTTGATGGATCCGAGATCCAGAGGCAAGAAGTCGAAGAAAAGGGTTCGGTCGGTTTCTGTCGCCAGACTGACCATTTCCGATTTCGATTCCACCGGAATCTTTTTGTGGATGATCTGGAGATTGGTGGTTTTGCCAGAAAGCCCCGGACCGTAATAGACGATCTTGCAGGAAATTTCGCGAGTGGCGTAATTGATCGAAGCCATGCTTTTCCTCTACCCGATGGACTTGGCGGCTTGGCGCATTTCGACGCGCACAAGACCCACGTTGACGTTGGCCGTGGAAAGCACCACGAGCCATCCCAAAGAAACAGACAAAACCAAAACCTTGCCAGTTTCGCCTTCGAGCAAAATTTGTCCAACTTCACCAGCCCCGCAGGCCTCTCCAAGCTTGCCGCTCAGGTCGGCGAGAGATGCTGCCAAGGCAGAAACCAAATCGGCCATTTGGGGATCCGACATTTCGGCAGAGATGAGGATCCCGTCGGACCCCACCAATGCGCTGCCCAAAACTCCACGGATGCGGTTGATCGATTCAAGTGCCTTTTGCATCATGGGTTTCCCGTTCTCCGTTCCTTGAGTGCTGCCTGGGCCATCTGGATGCAGCGATCCATCCGGCCCGAAAAGAGTTCAAAACTGCCGCGTGAACCAGTGACCACATAGTAGTACTGATCGAAGAAGATTCTGCAATACAGAAAATCATCTGGATCCTGGATCAGCAAAAAATCTGGCACGGCACGGCCCAGGCGCTTGGCAAAATCGGTGGACTCCTGCAATTGGCCCACCGCCCAAGGGGCAAGATCCTGGAGGGCAGGAATGCTTCCTTCCCCAATCCCCCAAATCAAGCCGACATCATCGAGAATGGCTGCTCCCAAAATCCCCTTGCCGGGACCGGAGTTGCCACCCAATCGGACTTGGGTCAGGTAGCTGCAGATTTGGTCGAGATCATTCGACCAAGGCATCGTGCCGCCCAGTGGTTGATTCATGGATGCTCCTCGATGGCTCGGGTGCATCGAGCCGCCAACAGAGAGGACGAGGGACCGGTTTGGAAGACCGTGGCGGCCTTTGCCTGGGGGCGCTGCCAAGCGTGGATGATCCGCTGTGTCCCTTCAAAGGAGCAGTGGCGCAAGGTTCCAAAGGCGAGGCGATCCAAAATTTTCGAAATGGCCCCGAAGGTATAGCTTTCCAAAAGCCCGACATCCATATCGGTTCGTCGAATTTCCCGAAGCTCCTCGTTTTGGTGGATGCGTAGAAGCAGGACCGATGGGTCGTTGGCAACCGATTGCCAAGGAGCGGGAAGATCCGATTCCGGAGGCTTGAGGTCCGATTCCAGCTTGACTTCCGATTCGGGTTCGGCGGTGGATGCCGGCATGGAGGAACTCGCCGAAGGATGAGCTTGGAGAGGTGAGCCAGAGCCGATTTCGCCGGCATCAATCGCGACAGTATTTGTCGCAGTTGATGCCTGATGGGCGCGGGAGGCGTCGACCAAGGGAAATAGGTGACGCAGATAAAGCACGGCCACGACATGGAAGCGTTCCTTCCGGGCCAGCAATTCCGCCC
>CAIKAA010000203.1 GCA_903825275.1 uncultured Fibrobacterota bacterium
AGGCATTCCCAAAGAGGTAATTCTCCGTATTTTTGATCCTTTTTTTACCACGAAAAAAACAGGAAATGGGCTTGGTCTCGCAACCTGCTATTCCATTGTGAATCGTCATGGTGGCTGCATTGAGGTAGAATCCAAACCTGGTTTAGGCGCCACGTTTCATCTTTATTTACCCGCCGCTAGAGAAGCCGCACCCATGGTTGCAGGAAACCACCCGCATGAGCCAGAGGGAAAGGGCGTTTTCTTAATCATGGATGATGAGGAAGAATTACGGGAAATCTTTGGCAAAATCATCCAACAACTTGGGTTTACCGTGGTACTTAAACAAAATGGCAGCGATGCGATTAGCTATTACAAATCCAATCCCCAGATTGTAGGAATGCTTTTTGATCTCACCGTACCCGGGGCCATGGGTGGCAAAGAAGCCGTGGCAGAACTCCGAAAACTTGGTGCAAAAATGCCGATCTTTGTGGCCAGTGGATATGCGAAAAACCCCGTGATGTCTAACCCTTTGGAGCACGGATTTACCGCAAGCATCTGCAAGCCATTTAACGCGGACGAATTGGTGAAAATTTTGAACTTCTATTTGATCGCACCAACGAAATAAGGGAGATTTTTACAACCTTGCTAAAGGCGAGGAGCCGTTTTACTACCATCTGGTAGCTGAAATATGATTTGTGGGTTTTGTTGGCTGTTAGGTCTTCTCAAGATAAACATCTAGCTCAATCAACCCTCACTTCTTGGCATTGCCTATCGCTTTCGTATCGGTACCTTTGAACTTGTCGAAGGATCGCATCCCGCTCAGTCCAAGCATTCCCAGCAGAACTTGCAAAGTGATGGTGGTGTCGATTATGGGGAATTCACCCGTATATTGGAATCCAACTTTTGAAATGAACCGAACCAATGGTTCAAGAATTGCAACATAAGCCAACGCGGCCGCGCACACCCACCCAACAAACGGGCGCCAGCCACTGACAAATAAATTAGGATTAGCCGCCTCAATCTTATTGATGTCGGTTTGAGCATTGAGCGATTCTTGCTCCAATTTGGCGACTTCAAGAGCAAACGCCAACTGGGCTTTTTCGGTTTCCAGTGCTTTTTCTCGGGCATCGTCGTTGGTGAACAACTTTTCCAGAGTCGTTCCCACCACCTTGATTGCATCGCCACCAAAAAGTGAAGCCAACCAGTTCATGCGGATGCTCCTAGGGTGCGGTTGATCCAGCCCAACAAAAATTTGGTCTGGGTTTTGTCGTGATTGCAGATGTGGGCATACCGTGCAATTTTGGAAATGGTGTAAGCGGCCAGGAATTGACTCTCGCTCATGGCGTTGATGGCTGCCACGGAAGCGCTCCCCATCACGCCATCCACCGGAGTTGCCTCTGCGCAAAGCTGAGCCAGCTTACTCGCGGTGCGAACCCCCATGTTGACCGCGGTGTCGAAAATATTCTCGGCCACCAATTGGGACGCAAACTCGCTCCCTTGGACCACATCCCAGAAATCGCGCTTGTAAATCTCCCGAGCTCGCTGTTCGGTGAGACGGCGGATGTCTTCCTGGGGATAGGCCCTTTGGGAGATCCCAAATTTTGTGGCTCCACCGGCATCCCCTTTGATTTCGGTATACTTGGCCCCGCCCTCACGCGCCAAGGTCTTTCCAATTGCTACGTCAAAATTTGCCATCGTATTCTCCCTCAATTTTTGTTCTGCGCGTAAAGTTCTCCTTATGAATTTCAAGCAGGAACACCGATTGAACAACAGAATTTGTCATAACTTGTTGGCAACAAAAAGACCGAGCAGTTTCAGGATGCGAATTCTGATCCACAAAGATTGCCAACCAAAAGGCCACAACAAGAAAGCCTTCCTATTCCATCTCCACCTAAAAGGCCTGCAAGGATTTCCCCTGCAGGCCACCGCGATTTCAATTCCTAGAAAAGGAATTAGGGACTGACGAGCAAGCTCCACGACTGTCGGCTTGAGCTGTAAGGCGTGGAGACCTTGGCCTCGACTCTCTGCACCTCCCACGTCCGCCGGAAGAGGGGTCCAACGAACCGTGTTGGTTCCATCAAGGATTGTAGGCCGTCAAGCCATAGGTGTATTCCACACCCACAGTGGCATTCAAGGATGTCGTGGTTGCACAACCCCACTCCGTCACGACGAATTTCCAGCTTGGCCGCCATGTCCTTCAGCAACCCTCTCTACTGCGGGATCTAGGTTCAGCTGACCCTGCCAGAGCGCAATCGGCTGCGCTGTCGATGAATCCCTGTTTCCACAAGTACCCCATCTTGTCGCCATCCTTCATGTAAGCCGCGACTTGGGGCGAATCCGCCGCGCGTTGCACCACGGAATAGCCGTTCTTCTTGACGATCCAAAAGACTTCTTCAAGTTCCACGGCGTTCAGCAGGTCCGGTGAATGGGTGCTGACCAGAACTTGTCCGCCTTTGCGCGCATGGTCGCGAAACTCTTCGGCAAGCTCCGCAAGCAGGCTTGAATACAATTGGTTTTCTGGCTCTTCGACACAGAGCAAGGGATGCGGCTGCGGATCGTCAGAAGCACCAAGTAGGCAAGCATCTTGATGGTTCCGTCCGAAACGTGCCGGGCCAGAAAAGGATCCTCGAAGGAACCATCCTGGAACTTGAGCAGAACTTTTCCCTCTTCGGTCTCCTTACTCTCGACTCGAGCAATTCCAGGTACGCGATGCTTGAGTTTGTCTAGAATCGTGTCGAACACGGGGCGATGAAAGCGGCACAAATAATCGACGACAAGCGAAAGGTTTTCACCTTCCCGCGAAGGATGTTCGGAATACCCCACATCTTGTTCTGGACGCGCTTTGCTGATGTGGAAATCCGAAATATGCCAGTTTTCAATCAAGCTCCCGAGCGCTTTCACTGCGGGGAATTTTTCGAACTGCGCCAACCCCTTGATGGCCAAGATGTCTGGCGACTTCAAGGTCTGTTCGTCACGCTGAAGGTCAGAATCCCTTTCAACCTTGGCCATCTCATTGGTGACCGCGAGCCCTTTTCCGTGGGAAAAATCCAGGAATCGCCACGGTTGACCATATTGTCCACGGCGGTACTTCAAAATTTCCTGGGTGACAATTGGTCGTCCGTTTTTCAGGTCGATCTGGAGGAGATAGGTCACCAATGGACCGTCAGCTCGAAACTTCAATTCGATCTCGATGGGTCCCGTAGCACCCCGGCTACGGACTTCCTCGAACCCTCGGCCACCACCGAGTTTTTTGAGCGCCACCTGGACATTGTCCCGCATGCAATCACGCAGGAATTCAAAGACTTTGAAAAGCGTCGACTTGCCCGTGCCATTGGCACCCACAACCACCGCAAACGAGGGAATGTCCCGCCACTCTGCTTCGCGGAACGCCTGAAAATTTCTCAAACGCAGCGATTCGATCTTCATGCCATCTCCCGGTGCACGGCTTCCCAAAAGAAAAGTAACCGCACCCAAAGCAGTTCAGCACAGGCACAACATTCCACGCGTCCGTTCACCCTTCTTTTTACGAGTTCCGGTGAACTCGTTCGGGAAACGCGCCAGATGACTTATGTATGTTCTGCACCGATCGGTCCGGGTGGGAATCTAAACCTGGATCACCGGGCTGGCTCCTTCGTCAAAATGTCGCACAGCGCCGTGTTCACGTAGTAGTTCGTGCGTCCGATTCTTTGCTTGGCGAGAATTCCGTCGCGGGAAAGAAGATCCAGGTACTTGGTCGCCGTGAGTCGCGATACGGAAAGATCCTTCTGCACGAATTCGATCTTGGTGTAGGGGTGCGAAAACAGATTGTTCAACAAGTCCTGGCTGTAGAACTTGTAGCCGCTGCGAATGCGGTGTTTGGCCGTATAGAAGGCGCCGCGAATCGCCTTGACGGTCTCGATGGCATCCTCCGCGGAACGTTCCACGCACTCCAAGATGTAGATCACCCAATCCTCCCAAATGTCGCGCTCGCGAACCTCTTGCAACAGCCGATAGTAGTCAGATTTTGTCTGCACGATGCGCCTGCTCAGATACAGAACCGGCGTATCCAAAAGGCCCTGCAGCACCAGATAGAGCACATTCACAATGCGCCCCGTGCGACCGTTGCAGTCGTAGAACGGGTGAATGCTCTCGAATTGGTGGTGGGCCAGCGCCATCTTGATCAGAGGGTCTGCCGGAAAACAGTCCGGATCATTGAGAAACCGTTCCAAATCCCCCATCCATTCCACGATCCGATCGGGATGTTGGGGAGGCGTGTAGACCACCCGACCCTCTCCCGATTTCAGGACAGTTTCTGGCACCTTGCGAAATCCAGCTCGAGTTTGTTCCAAAACGGCCTGGATCTCCAAGATCTGGTTCAACGACAACACCTTGCGCTCGCAAACCGACTCGAAACCCACTCGCAAGGCCTGCCGATAGCGATGCACTTCCTTGGCTGCGGCGTTGAAGCCGATCTCCCCCAGCGAATCGTCCTTGAACAACTCGTCGTGGGTGGTCACGATGTTCTCGATTTCGGAACTGTCTTTGGCTTCCTGAAGGCCCAAAGTCCTTACCAGAATATCCTGGTTGGGCAGTGTTTCGGCCACCCCCTTCAGCTCGGCCAACCGTCGACTGGTCATGGCCAATCGCTTCAAAATCGCCGGAGTCTCGAAGCGTTCTGGAGCCAATGTGAACAAAGACCCCAACTCCGTCATCGGGTGCTCCTCCGCATTAATACGTATAGAATTTCAAGAAAAATATACGCACTTAGCCTATCGCATATAAAAATCTAAGATTTCTATACAGATTGTTTTTGTCATGTATAGAAACTGGTCGGCGCATTCCTAGGAACGGCAGCACAAAAAAGCCGTTG
>CAIKAA010000204.1 GCA_903825275.1 uncultured Fibrobacterota bacterium
CGTCGGCCGAAATCAGGGCGAGTCCCGATTCGCTCAACAATTTCCTGCCTTCTTCCACATTCGTGCCCTGAAGTCGGACCACGATGGGCACCTTGACGCCGAGTTTGCGCGCGGCGTTGATGACACCCTGGGCGATGATGTCGCACTTCATGATGCCGCCAAAAATGTTCACCAGAATCACCTGGACCTTGGGGTCGGTGAGCACGATCTCAAAAGCCTTGGTCACGGCCTCTTCGTTGGCGCTGCCGCCCACGTCCAGGAAGTTGGCGGGCTGCAAACCCACCGAGGCGATCAGATCCAAAGTGGCCATGGCCAGGCCTGCGCCGTTGACCATGCAGCCAACGGTGCCGTCCAGCGAGACATAGGAAAGGCCGTACTTGGCCGATTCGATCTCGGCGGCGGTCTTGTCGGCGTCGGCGTCGCCGATCCCTTTTTGGCGGTATTCGGCGTTGTCGTCGACGATGAACTTGCAGTCCAACAACACGACATGTCCGGCCTTGTCGACCACCAGCGGATTGATCTCCAACAGCGAGGCGTCGTACTGCTGGTAAACTTTCCAAAGCTGGTTCAACACCAAGGCGAATTCCTTGGCCGTGTCACCGGTGATGGACAGGAAATTGCAAGCCCGCAAAACCTGGAACGACCAAAGGTCGTGACCCACCGGCGGATGCATCTTCAAGATCTTTTCCGGATGAGTTTCGGCGATCTCCTCGATTTCCATGCCGCCTTCTGCCGACAAGACCAACACCGGAGCGTTGGCTTCGCGGTCCAGAAGGATCGAGCAATAGATTTCGCGGGCGATCGCGGTTTTGCTTTCCAACAACAGGCTTCCGACCACTTCGCCAGCGGGGCCCGTTTGATGGGTCACCAAGGTGGCACCCATCAGTTTCTTGACAATTTCTGCCCCTTCGGCGGCACCGGCAAACAGCTTTACGCCACCGGCCTTGCCACGTCCACCCGTGAAGACTTGCGCCTTCAGGACAGCTTCGGTTAGGCCAAGTTCCGTCATGGCAGGGGCGACCTCTTCGGGAGTTCGCACGACCTTGCCCACGGGAACAGCCATTCCGCTTTTCCGCAGGACGGCCTTCGCTTCATGTTCCAAGAGTTTCACGGGGGACCTTTCTTCGTCTTCCGAGTGTTTAGGAGAGGAGTGATTTACCGGTGGATTTCAAATCGTCCGCAGCTTGGCTGACACGCTTGGCCATGCCCGTTTCCGCGGCCTTGAGAAAGGAGCGCGGGTCGTAGAATTTTTTGTTCCCGACTTCGCCCTCGACCTTGAGGACGCCGTCGTAGTTCTTGAACATCCAATCGACGATGGGTCGCGTGAAGGCGTACTGGGTGTCGGTGTCGATGTTCATTTTGACCACGCCGTAATCGAGCGTTTCGTGGATTTCCGAAAGCTCGGAACCCGAACCGCCGTGGAACACGAGGTCGACGGGATTGGCACCGGTTCCAAAATGCTTTTGGACCGCGGCTTGGGCATCGTGGAGGATTTTGGGGGTCAGCTTGACATTGCCTGGCTTGTAGACACCGTGGACATTGCCAAAGGTGGCGGCCAATAAAAAGCGACCGATTTTGGCGAGCTTCTCGTAGGCGAGGACCACGTCTTCGGGAGTCGTGTAAAGTTTGTCGTTGGAAACGCCCGAGGTATCGTGTCCGTCTTCTTCGCCGCCGACAACACCGGTCTCGATTTCCAAAATGATTTCGTTTTTGGCGCAGAGCTTGAGCAGTTCTTCGGCGATGGCGACGTTCTTGTCCAAAGGCAGTTCCGAACCGTCGAACATGTGGCTGTTGAACAGATTGGGAAGGCCGGCTGCGCGGCGTTTTTCGGTCTCGGCGATCAGTGGCTTGACGAATTTGTCGAGCTTGCCGGCTTGGCAGTGGTCGGTGTGCAGACCCACATAGATGTTGTAGCGTCCAG
>CAIKAA010000205.1 GCA_903825275.1 uncultured Fibrobacterota bacterium
GCGCTTGAGCCTCTGGACCGCGAAAACTCCATCTGGGTCCTTCAAGGCGGCCCTTCCAGCGGACGCAGGAGGCTGGCTCGCTGGATCGCACGCCGATCGGGATCCGGGTTGTTGGAGGTATCCCAGCCCCGTTCAGAGCAACCATGGGTCGGACCGTTGGCGACCCTGCTTTCTACCATTCCCCTGGTCTCGCTTGAAATTCCATCTGGGTCAAGGCTCACCTGGAATCCACCTGCAGGCTACTCAGGTCCGGTCATTGTGCGTCAGACTGGTTCGGGAACCTTGGAATGCGGTTTTGGCGTTTGTCGACTTGAATTGGGAATTCCCGATCGTCTGGAAAGACGGTCTCATTGGATTTCGGTCCTGGGCCACCCTCCTTCGGAAGATCTCCTCGCGTTGCGTATCGCACGCGGCGCCATCCATTCCCCCATGGGCATCCACGCCGACTCGCAGAACCAAATTCGCCGTTTTAGACGGGAATTGTCAGATAGTGGTCGCCACCTCCTGGAAGGAGTCGCTCGTCCCATGGCTGCCCTAGCCACCTCCCAACGTCTAGAACTCGGGCCAGTGGCCACTTCCGAATTCGCCGCATTGGTTTCCCGCTGCCGCCACCGCGAAACCTTGGCGGAAACTCTTCCTGCAGCTTTTGGTCATGGTGGCACGGGAGTTCGCGCCTTGTTCAAAGGGGTGAGCGGGACCGGAAAAACTCTGGCAGCTCGCCATCTCGCCTCGGCTCTCGGAATGCCCTTGTGGAGGGTCGATCTTTCCAGCGTGGTGAGCAAATGGATTGGTGAAACCGAAAAGAATTTGGAAAGAGCTTTCCAGGCCGCGGAATCTCTCGACATCATTTTACTTCTTGACGAAGGCGACGCCTTGCTCGCCAATCGAACCAGTGTTGGGAGCTCCACCGATCGCTACGCCAACCTGGAGACCAATTTCCTGCTGCAGCGCCTGGAATCCTTCGAAGGCATTCTGGTTGCCACAACCAATGCCCCCGAACGAATCGACTCCGCCTTCCTTCGAAGGTTTGACGTGGTTGTCGAATTCCCGTTGCCGGAACCTCCAGAACGTTTGAGGCTCTGGAACATGCACCTTCCCGAGGGCCACCAGGTTCCAATGGTCCGGCTCGAGGAACTTGCGCGTCGTTGCGAGTTGTCTGGCGGCCACATCCGAAACGCAGCACTCCACGCCACCTTGCTTTCCTTGGAACACAATACGGCTCTTTCGGACCAACAAATTTTGGAGTCGGTGCGTCGCGAATTCCGTCGCGCAGGACTTTCCTGTCCGCATTTCTAGGGGGTGAATCCATGAAGACAACTTCCCAAATCCAATCCCAACCCAAGCCGGAATCTCCCCCCGTGGCGAGGCGTTCCTCCTCATCGACCGACTCGAATTCATCTTTCCTTCAATTCGTTCCCCTGCGCCTCCAAAAAAGCTCCTTGCGCGTATCTTCCCCTTCGGACTCGTCGGAAAAAGAAGCCGAGTCCATCGCCAATCGGATCGCACCCTGGCAGGCTCCCCAGTCGAGTGCTATGTCCATTTCACGGTCCCCTATGGCGGATTCCAGCAAGACGGTTTCGACGACAGCCGACGTGCCGACTTCGCCATCTGGCGGCGACACCTTGCCGGGTGCCGTTCGCAAGTCGGCGGAATCCACACTGGGCGCAGACTTTTCGCAAGTACGCATCCACACCGACGAGAACGCGGCCCGAATGTCGCGCAAGGTTTCGGCCCAGGCGTTCACGATTGGGGGACACATCTACTTTTCTCGCAACGCATTCCAACCCAACACTGCCGCGGGGATGCATTTGCTCACGCACGAGCTGGTGCACACGGTTCAACAGGGAGCTGCGAAGCAGAATCTGTCAAATACGTCGAAGCCACCATCCCCATCTATCTCACGTACTCCGATCGGATTGGTGCAAAGGCTCGGAATGTCCGATGCCGTTGATTTTTTCGCCAACAAGGCCAACATCGTTCCGGGTTTCCGGCTCCTCAGCATTGTGCTGGGGTTCAATCCTATCAACGGCAAAGCGGTGGATCGCAATGCCGCAAACGTGTTGCGTGGCCTATTCGAATTGATTCCGATCGGAGGCCTCATCTCTCAAGCCCTCGAAAACTATGGCATTTTCGAGAAAGCCGGGGCCTGGGCCATGAAGCAGCTCACCCTCTTGAACAATTTGGGATCTTCGATCCGAAAAGCCGTCAGCGATTTTCTGGATGGTCTTTCCTGGACGGACATTTTTGATTTGGGTGGCGTGTGGGAGCGGGCGAAAAGGATCGTGACGGATCCTGTCCACAAATTGGTGACGTTCGTAGGCGGTCTGGTGAGCGGCTTTGTGGGGCTAGTGCAAACAGTCATCCTCAAGCCCATCGCGGCATTGGCCCAGGGCACCCAAGGCTACAAGTTGCTTTGCGCGGTTCTGGGGCGCGATCCGATCAGCGGAGAGGCCGTCCCTCGGGACGCCGAGACCTTGATTGGCGGATTCATGAAGTTGATCGGAAAGGGCGAGGTTTGGGAAAACATGAAGAAGGCCAACGCGATGGGGCGGGCCTTTGCCTGGTTCAAAGGGGCGTTGTCAGGACTTGTTTCCTTCGTTTCCGAGATCCCCGGAATGTTCGTGTCGGCCTTCAAAGCCTTGGAGATGATTGATCTCGTGTTGGTTCCCCGCGCGTTCGCCAAGCTTGTGCGCGTGTTCGGCGGATTTTTGGGGCGCTTTGTTTCCTGGGCAGGCAATTCCGTTTGGAATCTACTAGAGATCATTTTTGACGTGGTCTCTCCTGGTGCGTGGGGCTACATCAAAAAAACGGGTGCAGCTCTCCGGTCGATCCTTCTGAACCCCATTCCGTTCATGAAGAACCTGGTTGCCGCTGGAATGGCGGGATTCAAAGGATTCGCGGGGAATTTTCTCACTCATCTGAAAAATGGCCTGCTGGATTGGCTCACCGGATCGCTCCCGGGAGTCTACATCCCCAAGTCGTTTGCGATCAAGGAAATCATCCTGATGGTTCTTTCCGTGCTGGGGATCTCTTGGGCCAACATTCGACAGAAATTGGTCAAGGTGATCGGTGAGCCAGCAATGGCGGTGCTCGAAAAAGGCTTCGACATCGTGGTCACCCTGGTGCGGGAGGGTCCTGCCGCCGCCTGGCAGAAGATCAAGGAGGAAATCGGGAATTTACAGGAAATGGTCATCGGCGGCATCACCGAATTTGTGGTGGGCATGATCGTTCAAAAGGCGATCCCCAAACTTGTCGCGATGTTCATCCCAGGAGCAGGCTTCCTCGCCGCCATCATCACCATCTACGACACCATCATGGTGTTCGTGCAGAAGATCTCCAAGATCATCCAGGTTGTGACAGCATTTGTCAACTCCATCGTACAGATCGCGGCAGGCAACATCGGTGCCGCGGCGGCCAAGGTGGAATCCGTGCTTGCTGGCCTTCTTGCGTTGGCCATCAACTTCCTGATGGGATTCATCGGCCTTGGGAAGGTCGCCGACAAGGTGATGGGCGTGATCACCAAGATCCGCTCCAAGGTAGATCAGGCCATCGACAAGGTCATCGCCTGGATTGTGAAGATGGCAAAGCCGCTGGTCGACAAGGCCAAGGCATTGGTATCAAAGGGGGTCCAAGCCGGACAAGGGGTTGTCGAGGGGGTGAAAAAACTGTTTGGATGGGACTCGGTGAAATCGACCTTCACCGACAAGCAGGGCGAGAGCCATTCCGTCATCGTCGCGGGGGGGCCCGGTCGACCTGTCCTGACGATCAAAAGCGACCCGCTTCCGGCAGGACAATTCCTCACCGCCTACTTGAATGTCCAAAAGTCCAAGAATCCTGAATTTGAAAAGCAAAACGCCTCTGCGATCGCCTCCGCTCGCTTCGCCATCCAGGCCGCCCAGACCGAGGCGGACAGCATTGCGAAAGTCGAATCGACCTTGGACGAGAAGACCAAGACAGCGCGCCAAGAAGCAATGTTGCAGAAGAATTTATCCGTATCAGGCGCTCTTTCCGTGTTGCTGGGAAAGAGCGCCCTGGATCCAAAGTTGGCTCGAGAGAAATACCTGCTGGAGGGGCTGACAGGAACCTACGGTTCGATGCCAAAGCCCAAGGGCGACAATTTCACAGCCGATCACCAACCCCAAGCCGCCATCCTTGTCGCCGCAGCCGAATACATCAAGACCAGTCCAGCGTTCACCTCCCATTCGGCCAAGCGAGCCACCAATGGATGGGCCATCAATTTGCACCAGATCCGCCACAACGCGGGACGCACCTATGGAGGCAAAGGGGGGGCCACAAAAAACGAATTCCTGGCAAAAATCACACCCGCCATCCAAGCCCTCCCCTCCGAAAAGCAATACCCCTTCATCATCTCACTCCTCCGCGAAGACCTGAATGAGGATGTCAAAGCCATGAAGGGGGTAGCCGCAAAGGGATCGTCAAATTGGGGAGATATCAAAAAACTGAACCTGGACGAGTCCGA
>CAIKAA010000206.1 GCA_903825275.1 uncultured Fibrobacterota bacterium
CGGATAATCCGGCATTGGGGGGCGACAAGCTGGAGCACGTCGTCCAGGGCCCAATTTTTAAGGAGGTTTTCGCTGACCACGAAACAGAATCGGTGCGGTTCCTTTGGCGTCAGATCGCGCACCACCATTTCGATCAGCGGGGCCGAGCACACTTCGGTCAGGCAATGGGGGGCGACAGGATCGAGTCCCTCGGGTTGAGCGGGCTCTTCGACCAGTGGAACCACAATGGTCAACATGAGGCGACTCCCGTCGAACGGATTTCAATTTGATGAACCAATTTCCGGATGCGGATCCATTCGACGTCGCGGACTCCCTCCGACGGCAGGACATAGGCTCCGGCGCGCCGCGCCGAGTCGATTCCTTGGGGAGTTGATTCGACGACGGCGACTTGGTTGGGACGCAGGCCGAGCCGGTCACAAGCCGACAGGTAAGTCTCGGGAGAGGGCTTGGCCGTGCGGATTTCCTCGGAGGTGACCACCACATCGAAAAACTGCTGGAGTCGGGCGCGCTCCAGGATCGCCATCGTGCTCGGCCGATCCATTCCCGAACACACCGCCAACCGGTAGCCCTCGCGTCCCAGCCGCATCAGCAGATATTCCTTCTCGGAATCGGGATGCGAGGCTTCGATCTCGCGGCCGATTCCGGCGTGTTCGAGCCGGGTGATCAACCCGTGAAGCGAGCGAGGGAGTCCCGAATCGCGACTTAGGTGGTCGAGGATTTCTGCGGTGGAGGGTGATCCTTTGACAGCGGACGATTTTAGGCCTGAGTGGAGTTCGAATCCGAACAAGGCCAAGGCTCGTGCTCGTGCGGTTTCGCGCCATTGTTTCAGGTCGACCAAGGTGGAGTCTAGATCAAAGACGATCGCGTGGATCGTTCGTGCCGCCAGGGAGGATTGCGGCATGTCTCCGACAGAATTTGCCTGCGCCATGGAAATGGGGACCAATCGAGGGGATCGTTCGGTCTTGGCCTTGGGCAAGGAGGGTTTTTCCAAAGTCGATTCCAGAAGTTCCAACATGGGGATGGTGGTGCCCAACTGGTCGATGCGGGTTGGAACTTGATGGCGCTTGTGAACCACGACTCTGTTACCACTCATCGGTGCCTCCGTCGGGATCTGTCTTGACGACACACCCCCAATCATTCCTCAAGACGGATTGTGACATACCGATGGGGTGAGTTTCCACAAAAAAGTCCAAGCTCCTAGATTCGGCCTGTCGTTGCCCCTCCGTCGAGAGGGAATTGGGCAAAATGGATCGTGGGGAGGTTTCCAGGTCGTTTCGCCGGTGTTTCCAGCAAAACCTGGTGCAATCGCCGATTGGGAATCAAGCTAAATCCGCCACTTGGTCGCACCTGGCGGGACAATTCGAGGCGCGGTTGGCACGGTTGGCCACCACGCAAGGTCCTATTCGTCCCACCAGGAGAGAGCCTGGAGGGAGCTGATTTGGAGGACCTAAAGCTCAGAGTCTGAGAAAAAACCGTTCAGATTGAAATCCGTTCGCCCTGAGCCTGTCGAAGGGTTCGCCCTGAGGCTCCCCTGAGCCTAGTCGAAAGACCGCTTATTCGACCGTGACGGATTTTGCCAAATTGCGTGGCTTGTCCACATCGTGGCCGCGCAAGACGGCGGCGTGGTAGGCCATCAACTGCAGGGCCACCGTGGTCACCAACGGGCTCAGAGCCTCCGTCACGGCTGGAACCCGGATGATGTCGTCGGCATGCGGAATGATTTCTTCGTCGCCTTCGGTTGCAATCGCGATCACGCGACCTCCCCGGGCCCGCACTTCCTGCATGTTTCCAATCACCTTGTCGTGCTGGCTGCCCTTGGGCGCCACGAACACGCAGGGCATGCCTTCGTGGATCAGGGCGATCGGGCCGTGCTTCATTTCGGCGGCCGGCATCCCTTCGGCGTGGATGTAGCTGATTTCCTTGACCTTGAGGGCGCCTTCCAGGGCCACGGGGTAGTTGTAGCCGCGCCCCAAGAAGAGCCAGTTCTCGCGGTCGACAAGCTTTTCCACCAACTTCTTGATGGATTCCGACTGGGCAGTGACTTGACGGATTTTGTCAGGGATGGCATCCAGCTCGGACAAGAGCTGCTTGGTGGTCTCGATGGAAAGGTGCCGGCGGCGACCGGCGTAG
>CAIKAA010000207.1 GCA_903825275.1 uncultured Fibrobacterota bacterium
AGTTACGATCTGAAACGTCACAAGCAAAGGATTTTCTTGTCAAATAGTATTAGTACAAATGACCAAAACTATTCCCCGATATTAGACGACACTAAGGCTTTGTAATGAGTCCTCGATACGATTGCAGTATAGGCTATCCAGGTAATCGCCCCATGTCTGCATCAACTCCGTTCTCTGCCGCAGGTACATCGCCCGGTCATAGGCTCTGCCATTGGGCGCTTTCGTAATGTGACCAAGCTGACACTCGATGTACTCCGTCTGCCCCATCTCCAACTCCTCCACCATCAAGGTTCGGGCACTAGCGCGAAAACCATGGGGTGTATGCTTGCCCTTGTACCCAAGAGCCTCCAACATGTCACCGAAGGCGCGGTCAGAAACACAAACGCCGCTGTTGAGCGGATTGGGGAAAAGAAAGTCACTTCCTTCGGACAATACACGAAGCCTGCCAAGTAGCTGGATCGCCTGCGTACAGAGAGGGACCATGTGCTCTTCGCTCAGGGCTGTCTTCTTTTTTTTGTTTCCGATCCTGTCGCCAGGAATGATCCAGAGGCGCTTGGCCAGATCAAACTCTCTCCATCGGGCACGCTGCAAAGCACCGGGCCGACAGAAGAATAGCGCCAGCAAGCGAAGGCCGATTCGGAGGGATTCGCGAGTGGTGCCAGCTTCAATCCGATGCAACAGGGTCCGGTAGGAGCGGACATCCGTACAGGCGGGATGGTGCCTAGTTGCCTTCGTACGCAGAAGGAGCCCCCGTTCCCGCAAGGATTTTTGACTAAATGGCCTGAGGTTCCAAAACCTCAGCACTCGCTCCACGTACTCCAATACACGGACAGCGAGGTCCAGGGAATCTCGATCGGTAACTGCACGGTAGACGCGGAGGGCATCTTCCTCCGTCACTAGGGAAATCGGCTTTTTGCCAATCCGAGGAAACACATCCTTCTCTAATCGAGCCATGATGTATTCCGCATGGGTATCCGACCACCCGGTTGACTGAACTCTGTGCCACTCCAAGGCGACCGTCCTAAAGGTGTCTTCAGGCTTAACCTCCGACTTGGCGTGGGTTGCTTTCAACTTGGCTGGGTCCTCACCAAGCTCGACCGACTTGCAAACATCAAGCGCAAGGTCTCGGGCTCCAGGATTCCATGTCTGGCCGACCTCTGGTTGCCCCGGTACACATCGTGAGTACCCACGCAGGGGAACGTCAGGATATTGACCAAGGGAGATCCGCTTGCGTTGCCCTTGGAAGCTGTACCTGTACATCCAGTACTTCGAGCCATTCGGATGCACCAGTAGGCTTAACCCTCGATCGTCGGCCAACTGGTACCGGTCTTTACGGGGTTTGGCTGCTCGGCATTGTGCGTCTGTAAGCTGTGGCATGGTCTGCTCCGTCCGGAAGCTCGGGATGAGCCTCACACGGGTGATTTATGCGGAGACCATGCTCATTTTTGAAAAAAGTTTTGCGCCCATTTTTGCGCCCACTTTTTGCGGGATACCCCGGAACATCCCCGTACGAACGGAACATCCCGGAACAACCATCATCACCCGCAAACCGGCATAAAAACTTGGCTGCAGCGTGGCGATGGCCAAAAAGACAAGTACCCATCGGGGTTTAGCCGACGGGCACTTGGATTGGGGTACAAGGATTCGAACCTCGATAGTCGGAACCAGAAACCGAAGTCCTGCCATTGGACGATACCCCAGTTAGCGAAGATGCCAAAAATAGGCCCCGATTGAGGGAATGTCAAGCTCCGACTTGGCTCGAACCAACAACGCGTAAATCACACCCTTTTTCTTTGGAATCGCCTCTCCCGCAGAGGGGCGTTCTTGGTAGTTTTCCCGTATCATGAAGGTCACACGCAACGATCCGACTCCGAATCCCGATGCCATCAAATTCGTCCTGGACGGACAAATCGTCGCAGCAGGCTCCCGATCGTTTCGCGACCGGAATCTCTGTGAAGATCCCGTAGCCAAGAAAATCTTCGAGATCGAAGAAGTCGTCTCGGTGTTTTTTGTGTCGAACGTCGTCACGGTCACCAAAGACCCGTTCGGTGATTGGAGCCTCTTGATTCCCCGCATCAACCAGGTCCTGGAAGAAGTGACGGAGAATTTCGAACCGACAGCCACCTCAAGTCGTCCCGTCCCCGCCTCCCCGACCCTGCCGCCAGTCGAGGATGCGAAAATCGACCACCAGTTCTTCGAGCGATCGGTCCAAGAGAAAATCGACGCCATCAATGCGATCTTCGACGAGGCGGTCCGGCCTGGACTCGCCTTCGACGGAGGAGGATTGCTAATCGTGGAAGTGGTCGGCAAGGTGGTGCGAATCCAATATGAAGGCGCTTGCGGAAGTTGCCCGAGCTCGACTTCGGCCACCTTGAATTTCATCGAGACCGTCTTGCGCTCGCGGGTGCATCCCGAACTGGAAGTCGAGCTGGCCTAAAGGCCAAAGCTCTCTTCACTCCTGCAAGGGCAAGCCCTTCAAGGCAAGTTGGGAGCAAATCGGGCAGGCGTCCACGTGGTGCCCCCTGGCCGGACAGAATTTGCGCGCGAAGTGGATGATCTGAAGGTGGAGCACATTCCACCGCGTCTTGGGGAAGAGGGATTTGAGATCGCGCTCAGTCCGTTCGACGGTCGATCCATCCGATAGTCCCCAGCGGCGAGCACATCGATGAATGTGGGTGTCCACCGCCAAGGCGGGAATCCCAAAAGCCTGGCTCATTACCACCGAGGCCGTTTTGTGCCCAACTCCCGGCAAGGCCTCCAGAGCCTCAAACGTAGACGGAACTTGTCCGCCATGACTTGCGACGATGATTTTGGAAAGCCCCTGGATCGCTTTACTTTTGGCAGGAGACAACCCGCAAGGCCGGATGATTTCGCGAATCGATTCCACCTCGGCCAAGGCCAGATCCGACGGCGATCGCCCCAGGCGATCGAACAAAACCGGAGTGATTTGGTTCACCCGCTCGTCGGTGCATTGGGCCGACAACACCACGGCGATCAGCAACGTGAAGGAATCGCTGTGGATCAAGGGGATGGGAGGATCGGGATATTCCCGATCGAGGATTCTACCGACGAGATTCGCTGCTTTGTTCCGAGGATCCATTTGATTCGAAAAATGCAACTTGATGTCCAGATATCGGCGTTTACTGGCAAGAGTTGGTGTTTTCCACCCCCCTTGCCTCCCCCAACTTTCTCGAAAAGGCCATTTCGATCGGGGTTTCCTTGGATTTTCTTCATTGGAATTCCTCCGACTCTTTCGATCCGCCGGGGCCTTCTTTCGAAATCATTCGCTACCGAGGCTTGAAAATGTTATCTCCATTATCATGGGATTTGAAGCTTCCAACCTTCAGGGCGCCAACATCCGCCAAGTAGTGACCCAAGGTGACCAAGTCGCCCAAATCCAGGCCACCCGCAAGGACGCCAATGAATTTCAGTCACGCCTTGGTGGAGCGTTGGTGGAAAAATCCATCCAATCGCGGGACCAGGCCACCGGCGGATCGGACTTAGTTGCCCACCGCCAAGAAGACGACGCGAAATTCACTGCTGGAGACGACCTCAATGGAGGACCGGGTGGTGGACCGGCCGGGGGCGAGGAAGACCCCGGTACCCCAGAATCGCATGCAAGTCATCCTTCCGAAACAGCCCCTCCTCCGTTGGAAACACTTCCTGACCCCTTTGAAGTGGCCGCTCGTTTTGGTTTGGACTTGATCAAACTCGGCAAGGATGCCCCCGCTTTGGTTTTCCGAAGTATGGACCGTCGTTTATTAGCCGGTCTTTCCAAGCCCGACACGGCGACCAAGGTCGCCGAAACCTATCGCCAGCAAACCATCTTGACCGGTGGAGCCGCCGACACGGTTCGGATGACTCTCGAAGCCGCCTTGCGGGAGGCTCTCACCCTTTCAGGCAATGGCGGTGATTTGGACCATCTGCGAAAACTCCTCTCGTTGGTGCGACAGGGCTGCCGATCCGAGCCAGGCCCAGGAAGGGACTTGTCCAGCTTAGCCAGCCACATGCTCGTGCGCATTTCCCGTGAAGAACCCGGAGCTCTCTTTGAAGCTCTGGGAATACTTTCCCATGTTGTTGGCTCGATTCGCGACTGGCGCGCCGAGAATTCACGTGGTATGCTCCCCAAATGGGCCATGAGGTAGATCAACTAGGCTATTTGCCAGAAGATGTCATCCGGTTCCCCAGCGGGATTCCAGGATTCGAAGGCGCGCGCGAATTCGTGGTGTTCACACGCCCCGAACACGAGCCGTTCCACTGGATGGTGAGCGTGTCTGGACCGCGTGTCCAATTCGTCCTCATCAATCCCCTTCAATTCCGCCCCGAGTACGATCCGGTCATCTCGTCTTCGGAGCTGCGCGATCTGGACGTCCACGACCCAAAGGAGCTTTTGCTCTACACCATCGTGACCGTGAATCCCGACATGCGGC
Organism: uncultured Fibrobacterota bacterium; assembly: GCA_903825275.1. GTDB lineage: Bacteria > Fibrobacterota > Fibrobacteria > UBA5070 > UBA5070 > UBA5070. The sequence goes on from CAIKAA010000207.1 coordinate 4,431, forward strand.
TTTCCACCGCCAACATGGCGGGGCCGCTGTTTGTGAACATTCGCACCCGGATCGGCAAACAAATCCTTGTCGACGATTCGCGCTGGACGACTTCGGAAAGGATCCTTTCCTAATGCTCGTCCTCACTCGCCGGCCGGGAGAAGCGATCCATATCGGAGACGGCATCGTGGTGACCATCCTCGATGTCGATGCCAAATCCTGTCGGGTTGGAATCCAAGCCCCGCCCTCGGTGGCCGTCTACCGCGAAGAAGTGTACCGCCGCATCCAGGAAGAAAACCGGCGCGCCGCCACCGCCGCGCCGCCTAGCCTGGAAGCAATGGCCGGATTGTTCCGCCAAAACGATTCGTCCACTTCGACCGAGGATCCCGCGTAGTTCCGCTTGGGTTCGGGGCATCGCGCGAATATTTTTTCGACCAGCGAAGTGGGGACATTTTTTGTCCCCACGACATCACGCGTCCAAGGTCAGCCATCTTCTCGATCGACTAGGAAATCCTATTCCGGGCCAATCGAGGGATCGCCCGTTTCGGATCGAGTGAGATCATCCACCACGCTTGGACGGCAATTCCCCAGTACCGACACACGGACAATTGCATCGTCCGGCACAGCACAAGCCCCGTCAGGCCTCGGCTAATTCTTGAGACAGCGCAACGATAGCATGGCGGTCTTGGCCATCTTGCTGCGGCTCACATCCTTGTTGGTGCGATTCATGGTCCGGTACCAGGCGGTCGTGGCATCAAATTCCGTAGTGGTCCACCAAAAACCGAAGAGCAGAGCGTAACTGTTGAAGGTCCCGCTGACGTAGCCGCCGGGCAGAGCGCGAAAGCCGTAGGTATCGGTGCCCATGTTGGTATACCAACCTTCGGTGGACTTGAGCATCGTCCCATCGTTGACATTGGAGGGATCCACCGTGTTGCGCAAAACGGACCATTCGGTGTCGGAAGGAACATGCCACCCACTTGGGCAAATGCCCTGGACCCCACTGGGTTTGACGGTGCTGGAGGAAGCCCCGTTCATCACCTCGGCCCAGGAGTAAAGCCGACCGTACTTGGAACAGGAATCGGCGCTGGTGTTGTAACAAAGACCAACCGTGTCCAAAGCCCCGGAGGCATTGCGGAAATTCAAGTTTTGCGTCATCCAAACCTGGCTCCCAATCCTCACGGACCGATACGTTTGCTGGTCCCGCGAATCGGTGAAGGCCCCATAGATGATCCCGGTCTGCCAAGAAATGCCGTTCGAGGGAGGGGGCGCAACCAAAGACTGAAGCGCCAAGATCGCCTCGGCTTGGGTGGCAATCGTGGCGCGCAAGTTCACCACCGTATCGCGCAGTGCCTGAGTCGAATCGCTGACCGTCTTTCGCAAGGTCACAATCGAGTCGTGAGAGACCTCCCCGATCGGCCCTTGGGGACCGGTTGCTCCCGTCGCACCCACTGGACCTTGGGGACCGACAGATCCGGTCTCACCAATCGGACCTTGAGGACCAACCGATCCTGTCGCGCCGGTTGCACCCACATCGCCCTTCACGCCTTGGATGCCCGGATCGCCTTTCGCGCCAGGGGCTCCGGTAGCACCGGTCGCACCAACTGGACCTTGAGGACCGACAGATCCTGTCGCCCCTTTCGCACCCGTCGCACCTTGGAGGCCAGAATCCCCTTTCGGACCTTGGGGCCCCGTCGCGCCGCGCAAACCAGAATCGCCTTTCGGACCCGCGATTCCCGGCAAGCCTTGAGGTCCGATTGATCCCGTAGCACCCACTGGCCCTTGGGGGCCAACAGATCCTGTCAAACCGATGATTCCTTGGGGACCCGTCTCACCGGTTGCTCCAACCTCCCCCTTCAAACCTTGTGGGCCTTGTGAGCCCTGCGGACCTTGGGGTCCCGACGGACCGACCACGGCACTGTCGGGCACCGTAGCCACGATCACCAACTGCGCCGGCACTCCCGATTCCTTGGCGGCAATCGTCGC
>CAIKAA010000208.1 GCA_903825275.1 uncultured Fibrobacterota bacterium
TTGATCTACTCCTTCCAGAGAAATGACCGAAACACTGGATAACAATACCGAATGCAATTTTCGAAGGCCGTTTTTTATCACATGAGACATTTGAGAGTGCATCCATATTAAACATGAAGATAAGACCATTTATCAATATCCAAAACAGATTTTTATTGAGTCAGATTTTTTCAAAAAGCAGATCCCCCGGCTAAGGGGGCCCCCCCGGGCAGACGGAGGGGAATCTCTCCCAGACATAGTGGAGTGTCGCCGAAACATAACGGAGTGTTTCCGAGACCCAATGGAGTCTCTCCCCGACATAATGGAGCCTCTCCGAGACCCAATGGAGTGTCTCCCAGACATAATGGAGCGTCTCCCAGACATATCGGAGTGTTTCCGAGACCTAACGGGGTGTCTCCCAGACATATCGGAGTGTTTCCGAGTCCTAATGGAGTGACTCCCAGACATAACGGAGTGTTTCCGAGACCTAACGGGGTGTCTCCCAGTCATGTTGGAGCGTCTCCCCGTCGCTCCGGATTGTCTCGGGACCTGGTAGGCAATTTGGGGGAATATCCGGTTATTTCTTGGTTGGCTTTGGGATAAACCGCATCAACTGGAACGTTTTGGCTCTCCACAGGTAGTACGAGATGCCTCTTCTGGATTCATCTTCATTGGGGGCTCCGACGACCATCAACATGCCGCTATTGGGTCGAAAATGCAAAGATCCATGGCCACCCATGGATGCCTCCTCGTGATCAAAGTCGGGATCGATGTTGTAGCCTGCAATGTAGGACAAATTTTCTTGGTGGTAGGTGATCCCCGTTTCGACATCAATGACCATAAATTGGACACATTCCGCCCCACAGCCCCAACTGGCGAGAATATAATGGCCAGCGAAATTCACCTTTCCCCGATTCCATTGACGAAGCCTGGTTTTAAAGAGCAACGCCATCGGGTCCGCCCCAAATTTGAGCGGCGCATTGTCGCCCACATGCATTTCCCGAAAATGATCTTCGAACAAGGGTGCATCGGAGGGGATATCGGATTTTCGAATCATCGATTGCGAAAGACGATCCAGGTCACCGCCAAGCACCGAAACCGTGGACATAAAAGTCATCCAAAGGAAAATCGACACGATTTTCGTCATGTCCACCTTTCCCCAAGGGGTGGATTTATTTGTGCGACTTGCATCCTAATGGACAGACGCCCGTACATTCGAACCCATCAAACCTCCCCAAACATCGCCGGCAAATGGATATCCTTGCCAAGAATGCAGCCATCGTCGATGGATTTCAATCCCCATCCCAAAAAGGACCGTCATAGGTTTCTGGTTCCAGGTTGTGTCGGCGATCGATGAACTCCTGGGTGGAACTTTGGGTCCGGCCTGTTCCTCAAGTCTAGCGCTTGTCCGTTGGTTTTGTCCATGGGAAACATCGGTCGTCTTGGGGCCCTCCGACGAAGGGGACATTGTTGGCCTTTTCCACGCATCTCCCAAGGCCTTGGGCTCAAGGGAGCGCTCTACATCCTCGGAGTGTGCCTTCACCGGTAACGCGCTGCAAAATTCTTGTACAAACAATCCTGAAGAAGCGACCCACCTCCTCGACACGTTCAAATGGAACAACAACGAATGGAACGGCACCCTCTGTTGCCAGGCCCAACACACCATCACCCTGATGTGAGCACCACCGCCAATCGCGTAGGATCGGCATCCAATCGGCCTTGAGCCAAGGCAGCCTGCTCGAAGGGAAGCTCCATCACCGGGATCATCCCCAGCCGAACATCCAGGTCTTCGATCCAATGCGCGGCCACCTCGCGATCCGAGGGCGAACACCCCACCGCAGCCATCACGCGAAGTGATTTTTGCCAAATTTTGTCCAGACCTACGGGTTGGAGATCGCCCTCTGGTCGAACCAAAAGCAGAATCGTCCCCCCCACCGCGCAAAGATCCAAGGCTTTGGAAAAGGATGCCTCTCCGTCGGTCACCACCACCAAGTTGGGTGCGTCCTCCATCGCCAACCGCGCGCCCTCGGCGTGGGAGGCCACTTGGTGGAAGCCCGCCTCGCGCGCCAGACCAAGCCTGGCTTCGATCGGATCGATCAGGCACCGGATCGAATCGGGAAGCATGCGTTCCAAGACAAAACCTGTCAGGATTCCCAAGAGATCTGCACCACAAACGGCGACGCGTTTGGGCTTGGATTTCAACACATTGGTCAAACCATTGCGAATGCGGGAGATCGGATCCAAATACAGGCACGACCGCACCGTGGCACGCGCCGGCAGGTCGCAAACTCCCCGACGCACGGTCCACGGGGGCACGACCATTTCCCGGGCGATCCAGCCCGGATGCCAACGCCGGGATTGGACCTCGATGCATTTCCAATGGTTGCCCGAGGCGCAAGCCTCGCACAACCGGCACGGTGGATGGGGATCCAGAAAAATCCGCACGTTGGGAACGTATTCCGAGTCTTCTTGGCAGGCGAGGACGTTCCAGACGGCCGCGACTCCTGGCTCAAGCTTGTCGGAACGGCTGATCAAGGCAGATTCCAAACCAATCACCAAGCCTTCGTCCATCGGTTGGGGCAAATCGACCAAGGTGGGAAGCCATTCCCCCACGGTGCTACCCATGGAAAGGGTTTGAGAAGGCAATCCGCCTCTCCCGTTCCATTCCAACCCCCGACTCCCGTCCCGGGGCCGCTGGGCCAAGATCCGCGTGAGCGACAACGGCATGGTCCCCCTCCCTTCCAACAATCCCATTCTCCCATTATTGGCGAGGCTCGCGGGGGATCGATGAATTTTTCCCACTCCCCACTTGAACGGCCCCCACTCCTTCAGGGTCACGGGTGGTAGGGCAAAACCTCCAGGACTATCGCCAGGAAATGGCACAAACAGCCACCCAGGACGAAGAGGTGCCAGACCGCATGCCCAAGGGGAAGTTTTTTGTCCAACAGGTAGAAGATGGCACCCAGAGTGTAGACGCCTCCCCCCGCAAACAACAGGATGACCCCGAGGGGTGGCAGAACTTGGACCAACGGTTTGAGGGCAATCAAAATGATCCAGCCCATCAGGATATACACCACCGTAGAAAGGGATTTGGCCTTTCCAGCGAACAACAGGTCCGCTCCCGCGCCCAGAGAGGCCAGGCCCCAGATCGCGCCGAACAACCACCATCCCCACGGGCCGCGCAGGTTCACCAGCAGAAAGGGGGTGTAGGTCCCGGCAATGAGAAGGTTGATCGAAACATGGTCCAACACCCGAAACCGGCGGCGCCGTTTGGGATCGCGCACGGAATGGTAAAGCATGGAGGAGGCGAAAAGGAGAACCAGAGTGAACCCATAAACGCAAGAGGAGACAATTTTCCAGGGATCGTTGGTTTGGATGGCCAATACCAAGATCAAGGCCAATCCGCTCAACGCGATTCCGGTTCCCACCGCGTGTGTCAAACTGTTCACACGGTCTTCGAGTTCCAGTTGGTCGATCGATTTGGTCATTGGATCTCCTTCACTCCAATCAACCTTCAAAATGCGGAGAAACCGTGTAAAAGATTGTGAAATCGACCAAGTCGTAAAGAGATCTATTCGATGGACAACACGGTTGCACAATTTCTGTCCATGCGAAATTTGACATCGAATCCCAAAAGCCGCATGGCCCAATCCTTCTCGGTATTGCGCAAATGCCCGGGGCGCGGATCAAGCGATAGAAGCGATTCGATCAAGGCGCGAAGCTCATCGGGTTGGTAATGGGGCATGCCCAAAGGCGACAGGCCGAATTGCGACAAATTCTGTCCAAGCACAGATTCCAACCACTGGACCTTCGCCGAAGGCGTGGGTGTTTGGGAAATCCAACCGTCTCGGGTCAGGCCTTGGGGCAGGTCGTGGTCAGGATGAAAAGGCCGCAGGTCCACCACGGGGGTGTGGTCGAGCAGATCGACCCCGCGAAACAAGATGGACGGCTCGTCAAAATCGATCGAGGCGATTTCCAAAAGGGATTGGCCCAGGAAATTGGGCCGGTGCGGGGACCGAGTGGCCCAGACCCCCCTCTTTTCCACTCCCCCAAGACGCGGCGGCCGGACCAAGGCTTTCCAGCCGTCGTGGACCGCCTTGTGAAAGAGGAAGGTGACCCACAGATGGGAGAACCCTTCGAGCCCGCGCATGGCGTCGCGCCAAACCGCCGCAGGCTGCAAGGAGCCAAACCGCAAGATCCCCCGCGCCAGGGGAGCAAGACCGCTTTGGCGCGGAATCCCGAACTTTTCCGGAAAGCAGGTCCGCATGGTACCAAGAACTTCGATTTCCATAGAGGATGGGAAGTCTAGATCAAGCGTGACGATCTGGGGTCACTGACTGCGGCAGAATTCCAGAACAACGCCCCCCCCGATTTCGACGGGGGGAAGTTTGCCATAGCGAAAGGTGCTCCCTGTCCCAGGGAAGCAAAGGCCGGCCGACTCCCGGCGCGGCGAAAAGCGTGACAGCATCGCGCGACGGGAAAGCCCGAAGGCTAGAAAGGAGAGACTACCGAACCACGGTGGTGGTGGCTCGGACTTCTCTGTTCTTATTGACCACCCGGAGCACATGGATTCCAGGCCTCAGGCCTTCCATGGAGTAGGAGGCGTGAAAGGATCCGGCAGGAACCTGGGTGGTTTGAAGGACCTTTTCAAACGCACCATCAAGTCCCACGATTTCGGCACGGAGGCTCCCTGCTTGGGCCTCAAAATCCACCGTGATCCCTGCCTTATTTTGCATCAACTGCAGGGGGGAAGAATCCTTGGGTTTTAGCACTCCCGACGGTGGCTGATCGGCGCAGACTTTCAAGGGCTTGAGCTGAGGGCGAATTTTGGCGACCTGGGCCGCCCAGGCATCGTTTCCGATGGCGCGCCAATTGGCAATCACCCCATCGGCGATGCGGGCATTCAGGTTGTTGACATCCACCCAACCGGCGTTTGGCGTGGTAGGAGCTCCGCCGACGCCATAACCATCATCACTGATGATTCCCTTTTTGGAGGAATTCCACAGAGCGGCCCAGGTCATTCCATCCTTGATGGTTCCCCCTGGGGAAGCAACCCCGCCCGAGGTTCCCATGAAATTGAACTTGTCGTAGGGGATGGCACTGGACCACCATCCGGCGTTTGCCCAAGTGGAAACGTCCATGGCAAGCCAGACATTGGGCAAGACAGATCTCACCGTGGTGGCGATGTCGGTCAAAAGCTGCTTGGCTTCGGCATAGGAGAGCGGATTGGTTTGGGAGCCGGCCGTGTACTGGTAAAAATCGGGTTCGATTTGCCAGATGATTGGTTTGGTCGTTCCCCACGCATACTTGGCAGACCCGCCGCCATCGGCCACGTAATGGGCATAGCTATTGTACTGCGCCAAAATGTCCGCCCGATTGTCCCGAATGTATTTCGCGCCCACCGAGCAAAGACCGCCACCATTGTTGCAGTCCTCGACATTCAATTTGAGCTTGGCGCCAAAGGCGATCACATACATCAACCAGACCGGCGTGGTGCCCAAAGCCTTGCTCACCACAATGTGGGCGCCTTCGCGCTGGTTCGTGGGGCCTGGGGCGTAAGTCGTGGCACCGACTTGCTTCTTGCCGACGAACATGGTCGTAAAGTCGATTCCCGAGGGAATCAACAAGATTTCATTGTTCTGCGAACAGCCGGGATACCCGCAAGCGGCCGTGGAGTGCTGCTGGAAGTCCACTCCAAAATTGAAGTTGCAGTAGGAAAATTCCGCTTTGGCGACTCCAGTTAGGGCCAAAGTCAGTCCGATAACATTCAAAATACCACGCACGAAGATCCACCCTTCAAAGGTCAAATTTTGGGAAAGTCTGAGTATAATCAGGTCGCTGGAGGATCGCTGGAGGTTTTCCGAAGCCCGCAACTGACTGGAAACCGGAGTGTCCATTTTTCCTGAGCAGAGATCCGATTCTGTCGACCTTACCACAGGCCTCACCCCGTTCCCCTCTCCGACAAGCGGAGAGGGGCGACTTGGGGTTCGTGGGCGGCGTTGATGCACCCTGGTGCCCGGAACTGCGCCGCACCCCCGCCTAGGTGATCCCCTCTCCGACAAGCGGGAGGGGCGACTTGGGGTTCGTGGGCAGCGTTGATGCACCCTGGTGCTCGGCGCTGCGCCGCACCCCGCCTAGGTGATCCCCTCTCCACGCAGCTGGAGAGGGGTGTCCGCGCTTCGCGCGGACGGGGTGAGGCAGTGTTCCGCCGCTTGCCGGCGGCTTGCAGCTCGAGCCGAAGCCCACCTTGTTACCTTCCCTCTCGAATGCCCTCTAACGCCCGTACAGAACGCTCTCGCCAATTTCAACGCCATCCTACCGCGACGGAATTGCTTGCCTGGGAATGGTTGCGCGATAGGAAGATCGAAGGACTCAAATTCTGTCCATGCAACCAATGACCCATCACCGAACCTTGGTCCTTAGCCGACGGCAACAGAGGTTAGGTCTACCGGCACGACTCGCGGAGGGAGGGGGCACCAAGGGGCGGTCAGGAACGGCTCCAGTTCCAAAAGGCAGACGACGTCCAAGGCGTTGTGGAGCATGACTTGGGCCAGCAATCTGCCATCGCGGTGTTCCAGCCATTCCACATAGGCGGTGGGGATGAATCCCGAAGGAAGGTCGGCTTCGCGCCAGCGGGCGCACAGGTGGTGCTCTAGCGTCACCAATCGACACGAGGGAAGGACACCCCGGTACATGGCCGCCGCCGCGTCAAACAAATCAAGATGATCCTTGTGGTCGGGAACCGGCATCTGGTAATGCCGCCAACGCGAGGCGAGAAAGGGCCAATCGTTTTTCGAGCCTGAATAGCTCACCAACCGGGGGCGTTTTTGGACCAATTCCGTCACCAATTGCAAAAGAGCTGGTTCTTCCGAATGGTCGCGGGCCAAGGCCTGCCACAACCACCATTGGTTGTTTTCAAAATAGACCGCTCCCACCAAAAATCCGGCTTGCCCCCGTCCCCCACAGGTTTCGATGTCAAACCAGATCCGGTCTTCCACAGGTTCAGGCATTTGGGGAAAAGGCTCCCAAAAGGAAGTCAGCGGCCGCAGCGAAAGCCAAGCCGGTCCGCGGGAGGTTTGGACCTCGGCTCCTGGCACCAACTCCTCGATCGGAGACGGGGAATCCTGGAGAAGCTCGAAGAAACGAAAGGTCTCGCGATCGGCACGGGCGTATCCGGGGCGATTCGACTCGTCGGTCTTGCGATCTTTTTCAACCGCCCTGCGCAGTCCCCAAGGGGTGCGCGTCTCTAAGTTGCGGACCAGACGTTGGATGACCTGGACTGTCTGGTTGGCGTGGGGCGATGGGTGCGCGTCGATCTCCGTCTCCTGATTAAATCTTCTGCGCTTCGACTTCCCGATCCCGAACGGCGATCTTGACCGGAGGCCGTACATCGGTGATTTCAAAACGCCGCCCAAAAATATGCATGTCCACGCCCGTAAACATGGCTTTCCTGACGATGATCGCCCCTTCGCGTTCCCTTTCGGCGTCCAGGATCTCTTTGCAACGAGCCCTGCGTGCAGCCAATTCCTTCATTTTTTCCACAATTCCGCCGTATTGGCGCAAGGTTTCCTCGGCATCGTCCCGGGCTCTTCCCAACAATTGAGCGCCTCCCGAAATCCGCGATTTCAGCACCACGACCTTCTGTTCCAAAAGGTCGCGCAAGGGAATGAGCTTCTTTTCCTCCAAATTGGTCCGCTCCAGTTCCTTGCGGGCGTCTTCTTCTTCGGGGTCCGAAAGGTTGATGATCGTCGGCGATCCGGCTTCGGTTCCCAGCACGTCGCAATCGAGTTCCCTGCTGACCAGGACTTGGCCACCCACGATCATGCCGCCTCGGACGAATTTTAGGACGGCGCAACGCGACTGGCAATGTTGCAGGTATTTGCCGCCATCGATCATTCCACCGGCGTAAATGTTCACTTCGTGGGCAAAGGCGACTTTGACATCGTTGGCCGCGTAGATTTTCCCCCCGAACACTCCTCCGCGAATCACCACCGAACCACCGGTGCTTTGGATGTCCGCACCTTCGGCCGTCCCCCCAATGGTGATGTCCCCACCCCCATAAATCCGAAATCCCGAAGGAACGTTGCCGCCGATGGAGATCGGTCCGTGGTACTTGATGTTCCCTATCTTGAGGTCCAAGTCACCTTTGACATTGAAAATCCGGCCGATCTGCACCCGACCATCGCGCCCTTTGAACAAGTACCCGTCGCAGCTGGCTTCCAAAACATTCGGATCCCCTTCGCGGAAGCGGATGTTCTCGCTGGGGATCAAGGCCGCGTCGCGGCTGGTCTTGGCCTTGATGGGGTTGCCCGCCATGTCGATGCCGTCTTGAGCTGGCACCAGTGGCGTTTTGACATAGATCGCGGTTCCCTCGGTCACTTCGGGCAGGTCGCCGCGATCGCGAAAATCCACCATCCCATCGTTTCCCGGGATCGGAATCGAGGTTTGGTCCACGTTCACCATGCATTCGATGATCGCGTCGGTACCTTCAATAGCCGGTTCGCAAATCGCCACGTCGTACCAGCCCGCAGGACAGTCGGGCCGGAGCAGATTTTGGATGAAATCCGAATCGATTCCGTGGATGACGTGGTAAAACTTGAGCAGCTCCTTGACTTCCTCACTGGTGACGATTCGTCCTTCTTCCACGGCTTGGGGCGGATCGATCCACAAGGAAGCAGCCATCTCGTGGATCCGGACGTCCAACACTTTGGGCACCGAGTCCTTGATTTCAAACGCCTTGCCGACGCGTTGCCAACCTTGGGACTTTTCCCGGATATGGCCCGCGATGGTCGCGGCATTGGCGTTGATGACCCCGGCGTCCAAAAAGACGTGGAACAGATCTTGTTCCGCAATGGGTTGCGCATCGGGGAGGACCTGGATGAAGGTTCCATCCGGTCGGTTCTGCCAACGGATCAAATTGCGAATGATCGCAAAGCCTTGCAAAGAATCGTCACTCATGACTTGATCGTCTCATTTTCACCAGTCCCTTGCCAGGGTTTCCCAAATACTTCGGGCGATCTTTGGGGCAGCGTCTTCGGAACCCAAATGGCTGGAAAGACCTCGAAGGCGGGATTGAACCTGGTGACGAGCCTCGAAAAGCCTGGCCAGTTCTTCGCCTAATTTCCCCGCCGTGGCGTGGTGGTGATAAAATTCCGGAAAGACCGGTTGGTTCAAAATGCGGTTTGGCAAAGCGCGGTAACCGTCGGACAAACGCCGTTTGGCCAGAAATAGATCCAAGGCGCCGGGACAGGCCGCCACCACGCCGGGCACCGACCAAAGTCCCAGTTCCAGGGTGGCGGTTCCAGGAAGGGTAAGCGCCAATGCGGCGTTGGGAAAGGCCTCTTGGGGAGTGAGGCAGCGCAGCCCGCATTCTTTCCCGGATGCGGGAGGTTGGGGGTGGACAAAAACAGTCTCCAAATCCAAGTCCGCCAAAGCGGCGGCTTGGGCAAAAAGCGGACGGTGCCGGTGTCGCCAAGCCGTCCGCGAGCCCGGCAACAAGGCCAGGATGTTCTTGGGACCAACCGGCGGCGTCGGGGGACGTGGTCCAGGGTACCCCCACCAATACGGTTTGGCACCAACACGCTCCATGGATTCCATTTCAAACTGGTGCAAGGGATAAACCAAAAGCCCGTTCAAAATTTTGGGAGAGCGATCCTTCCAAGCCCAGAGTTGAGGCGGAGCCACCCACGCCACCGGAATGTTTTTACGTCGCGCCCAACGGACCAGGGGGGTGTGCAAACCCGGAGCGTCGAGAACCACAACGAGGTCGGGAGAGAAAGCCTCCACCTTGCGGGAATAAAACCAGGCCTTCCAAACGAGCCAAGGCAGGTTCGCGAGCACCGAACTCCAACCCGAGTGGGCAAAATCTGTCGCCGAGGCAAGTGTTGCCACATCGGCATCGCGAAGTTTTGGGCCGGTGCATCCGGCCAGTTCGGCACGGGGATCGATCTTCTGAAATTCCTTCGCCAAAACCGCCCCGATCGAGTCCCCCGAAAGTTCCCCGCAGGACAGCAATATTTTCATTCCACATCACCCAGGTGCGGCAATAAGAGCAAAGGAATATCGGAAAGAGTCCGCAACTTCCATTGCCACACAACCGAGTCCCACACCAACCCGTCAGGTCCGGTCCAATCCCCCATTGCCTCTTCGTCAATCCAAACACAACGAATGCCGCGAGCTCGGGCCGGACCCAGATTTTCCGCTCGGTCTTCGGCAAAAACAACGGTTCCAGGATCCTCCACCGCTTCGCGTCGAAGGACTTCGTCGTAAAGGTGTGGTTCGGGCTTGGCCGTCCAGCCAAAGGAAGCGATGTCGTGGACCAGCCCCACCAGTTCGGGAAAACCCAAAATTCGCAGGCCTCGCCGGACATAGTCCTCGCGGGCATTCGTGAAAATGGAGATGGGCAGACCGAGCCGCGACAACGACCTGGCCAGGGGTTTGTCCAGCTTTGGAAAGACAGAATCTGGCAAATCGAGGACGTAATCCAAATACGCGTTGGGATCCACATCCTCCTCGCGCATCATGCCACGCAAGGTATTGCCATGTTTGCGGTAAAGATCGGTGCGGATGAAATCAGCCTCTTCCCAGGAAATCGACCGGGCGTTGGCGATCCATTCGGTAATCCGCTCGTCAAGCACCTCGGCAAGCCGATGAGACGCCGGATACACGGTGCCGTCGTAATCCAACCACAGCCGCTGGATGCCAGCGATCAGAGGCTCGCGCCAAGTCCGCTCCAAAAGCCGCAGAGTCATGCCCCAAAGAGTTCCCAGCGGAGTGGAGAGCGCCTCTTGAATGCTCCCGTCGGGGGCTTGGAGAGTGGTTCGCAGAGCCGGGTCGTCCAAACTCCGCAGCGGGAATTCCATCCATTCTTCCATTTCGCCATCGACCGATTTTGTCGGACGGAAATCCTCCACCAGGACCAAGAATGGAGAGACCTTGACGTGTCTCCCGGTTACTTTCCCCGCCACGATTTCGGGAAGTCCTCCGACCACATTCCCCCGAGAGAGGACAATCCCCGACTCTTCCGCACATTCGCGCAAGGCGGTGTCCATCAGATCCCGGTCTCCCAATTCCGGCCGGCCTCCGGGAAGGGCCAAGTGGCCGCTCCAGGGATCGCTGGCCTTGATCGCACGCCGCCCCAACAGGACCGTCGGGCCATCGGGGCCAAGCCGCCGCAAAAGCAACGCGATGGCGGCCTCGGGCAAAGGAATCATCTTCCCTCGGACAGGCGATTGATCAGGTATTCGGCGAAATCCAAGTCGCGCATTTTCTTCTGGGTGGTGGCGATGTCGTAGGGGACGCGTTCGATTTCCACCGAAAGGGTTTTGGAATCGCAGATGGCAAACGAGGCCTGGGGGTTGCGGTCGCGGGGCTGCCCCACCGAACCCACATTGACCAGCATCCGCTGGCCAGGTTCCAAGGTGTTGGATAGGGTGTCGCAAATCCGGAACGAACTTTCCCCTTCCATGACGACGATCACCGGCCAGTGGGTGTGGCCCACAAAGCAAATGCGCTGGCGGAAGAAGCTGAACGCATCGACCGCGTCGTCGAGACTGGTCACGTAATACCAGTCTGCCGGGGATCGCGGCGAAGCATGCACGAAGCACAACTCGCCTTCGGTTTCCAAGTAAGACAATTTTTGCAAGAAATCGGTGGTGGCCGGGGTCAGGTTTTCGCGGGTCCATTCGATGGCGCGCCGCGCGTAGAAGTTGAAGTTTTCGCTCGACTCCCGGCCCAAAGCCACACTGTCGTGGTTGCCCAAGATCACCACATCGGAGTTGGCCCGGATGATGTCCGCGCATTCATTTGGATTGGCGCAATAACCCACCAAATCTCCCAGGCAAATCCGGCGCTGGACTCCCAATTCCTTCATGCGATCCAAGACAGCCAACAGAGCCTCGAGGTTTCCGTGGATGTCGGAATAAATTCCGTAGATCATCGCGCAGGCCTTTCCGCTCAGTTGCCTTGAGCTCGGTCTGGATCCTGGTGCAATCGGCTTCCCGTGGTGTCGATTTGCCCTTGGTATTTTCCGGTGTAGCCGCCTTCGGAACTGCCTTCCATGCGGACGAACACCAGTTGGCAAACCCGCCATCCCGATCTCAGCTCGATGGGGTGCGGCAGGCCGTTGTAGAGTTCCAACGTGATCGAACCACGAAACCCTGGATCGACCCAGCCTGCGTTTTGGATAAACAAACCCAAACGCCCGATGGACGAGCGACCTTCAACAAAAGCCGTCAAGTCGTCGGGAAGGTCCACGATCTCGCGAGTGCGCGCCAGCACGAAGGAATTTCCCGGAAGGATGTAGGAATCGGTTTTCACTTCTTCGTAGGGGATGCTCTCGCCAAAGCGGGTGTAAGATCCTGCCGAGGGGTGGGGAATCAAAAATTGGTCGCCCAGGCGCATGTCGATGCTGGCGGGCTGAAGAAGTTCATCATCGAACGGCGAAACTTTCAACCGACCACTGGCGAGTTCGTTTCGTAGGGCGCTCTTGCCGAGGACCATGCCTTAGGCCTCGTCTTCGTTGAAACGCGCCTGGAACAATTTGTCCAAGGCATCGGCCACCAAGTCCGCTTGGGGCCCTTCGGCGAACATTTCCACTTCGCTTCCTGGTTCAGCGGCCAAAAGCATCACGCTCATGATGCTTTTGCCATTGGCGCTCATGCCGTCTTTTTCCAGGGTCACTTCGCAGTCAAAGCGCGAGGCCGTCTCGACGACCATGGCCGCAGGTCGCGCGTGCAATCCGAACCGGTTGATCACCTTGAGGGTCCGTGTCGATTTGATCATTGCTTTCTACACCTCACAGCCCGGGTCCCGGGATCAGAGCCCAGCCGGTTCATCCGGCTGTTGGATTTCTAGTAGGATCCGCAAACGCGAGATGCCGCCTGCGGGAATGGTAAGTACACGCGACGCAAGAATCGAGGTGCCTTGATACACCTTTTCATACCCACCCACGCTTTGATTGACGGTGTGCACCCCGTGCCAATCCATCTTGGAGCCTTCCCCAGCGTCTAGTTTCAGACGCAAACCAAGCCATTCGTCGGCCATTTCGACAAAGGATTCGCCACTGCCGGCGATGCCCAGTCGTGCCGGGGTGCCCCCCTGTGGCCGAATCCAACGATCATGAGCGTCGCCTGCCAACAGATTCATCATCCATTCCAGACCTGCGGTGCCGCGCACTTCCTGGGAAGTCGTGTTTTCCACCCAAAGGGTGGCTTCCACCCCACCACCGGGCAACAAGGCCAAGTCTCGGCCAAAAACCAACCCGTGTCGTTGGGTGTGCAGTCCGCACGAAGGATTGCCCACCGAATCCTGTGGGATGTTCTCCCAAACTCCACCCAGCCAAAAATTAGCCGGGCGTTCCTTGGCCCATTCCCCTACCGAAACATTTTCCGGGAACCACCAAGCCAGTCCCGATGCGCGCGGGGCGGCGTCGTACTGCAAAGCCAAGGCAAGTTCCGGGTCGCGTCCCTCGAATTGGTCAGCGAGCTTGGTGCCGTCGCCTTTGCCCTCTTCGCCAGTGATCCGGGCGTGGTAGGCTTCGGGAGTCCGGGTCATCGAATCGGCCAGATTCAAACCCGTCTTGTCCAAATACCAGATCGGGATGATCCCCCCTTGGCCAGGATGGATCGACAGGAATTGGCCGCCCGATGCCAAAATCACTTCGTCGGTCCCGTCCAGGTCCCAGTCTTCCCGGCCCACCAAGGATTCGCCATCGCGGCAAAGGGATTCGGCGCGCGCCAGGTGGCCATGGATGCCCCGGCGCAAATGCGGCAGATACAACCCCCCAAACACACCATGCCAATAACCGCAATTGCACTGGGCTTGCCAAATGTGCTCACGGGCCTGGACCAAGGCCGAACGACGTGCTGGAGCAAGGTTTGGGTCTTCCAATTCCCGAACGACTTGGCGAGATAGCCGCGAGGCCATCTTGTGCATCCGGTTGGATTCAGGATACCGCACCAAAAAATTGCGCCAAGAAACTCCGCGCACAAACGGGGCAATCCCTTCCCACAGGTGGGCTTCTTTGAGGGTGGTGCGGGCGGTGCGCAATTCGCGTTGGCGAGAGGCGCTTTCGGCCCACTCCATCATTTCGAAATACGAGGCGGCAGGTAAATAAGCCATGCCGCGCGCCCGGGAAGTCCCGTAGGCTTCCGAAACGGGACGGATGGACAGAGAAGGATCGCGTTCCACCTCTTCGAAAAACCGTTCCAGCCAACGCTCCTGGTAGCACAATTGGTTGGTGCCGGGCCAATCGCCAAATTTTTCGCCATCGTCGCCAAACACCACGTCGCGACCGCCCACGACAGCCAGGTCGCGCAAGGCCTGGATGGCGCGCTCCACTTCCGAGAAGGGGATCAGGTCGCGGACGCCGTCGTGGATCGGGAAGACAGAAACTGTCTGGCCTTCGCTTTCGGTGAGCCAGCGCCCAAACAAGGCGTCTTCGCCAAACCCGACCTGCTTGAAATGGGTTCCGTCGAGCAAAGTGTATTCGATTCCCGCTTGGGCCAGCGCGGCGGGAAGCCCTGGTTCCCAGACCCGTTCGGCCAGCCACATTCCCTTGGGCGCGACGCCAAAACGGTCTTGGAGCCGTTGGCGCAAGGCCACAATCTGTCCCACTTGGTCGTGGAAGGGAATGGGAGGAAGGATGGGCTCGTAGTAGGCGCCGGCCAAAAGTCCGCACTGGCCGCTCGCCACCAACTTGGCGACGCGATCCAGATATTCGGGACGATTTTTGTCCAACCAATCGAGCAAAATCCCCGAGAAGTGGAAGTCGACGCCGATGGAGGGGTGGCGTTCCAACACCTGGACGAAGGGATCGTAGGCCTGGTCAAAGGCGTTGGCGAAGACGAAGTCGAAATTGCCCACCGGTTGGTGGCAATGGACCGCCCAAAGAAGGCGTGTGCTAGGCGACGATGGCATTGGACTCACCGGAAGAAATGGACATCGACGTCCAAACCATTTTTCTTGATCCGCAGCATCAAGGAATCGGCATGGGTGATGGCCCCGGACAATTCCTTGTAGAAGGCATCGTCGTTCACGAGCTTGCCCAGAGTGCTTTGGCCGTTTTTGGCCTTGGCCACGATTTGGCGGATGTCGGACGCCGTGGTCGAAAGATCAGCCAAAAGCGGCGCCAGTTCGGCCGTGCTCTTGTCGGCGCGCTCCAACACGCGATCGACCACCGGAGCGGTTCGGTCGGCCACACCACGAGCGGTCTTGCCCGCCGCAGCGAGATCTGTGACGGCGCCCTTCAATTGCGGCGTGAGCTGGTCGACCAAAGATTGGAGGTGGGCACTGACCACGTCGGCCCGTTCCATGACCGCGTTCACCCGGGGCACGAAATCTTTGCGTCCCACCGTGCTGTCCAGCACGATCTGGAGCTGGGCCACCATGTGGCGGGCCTGTTCGATGACCTCGCCGGCGGCACCCATGGTCTCGGCGATGCCGTAGTCGTACTTGGCCGAAAGGACCGCTCCGGGTTCGTAATACTTGGGATTGGCCGAAAGCACGACGTTGATCATCCGCTCGCCCATCAACCCGACGTTTTGGATTTCGACGTTCGATCCCACCGGAATCCGGATCCCCGCCTGGACCTGGGCTTTGATCTGAACCAGATGATCCTTCGTGAGCTCGATCTTGGTGACCTTGCCGACCTTGACCCCGTTGAACTTGACGGGATCGCCCACCGAAAGCAGCCCGACCTGCTCGGCCTTGATGATGTACTCTTCGTTGGTCTGACCGGGATGGTATTCGCTCAAAAACGCCATGCCGAAAATCAAGAGAAACAAGGCCACCAAAACCACGGTGCCCACGATCACGTTCTGCGTCTTGCGCCCGCTCATTTCACTCCTATTGCGCGGCGAGGCGCATCGTGATTGACGTTGTGGTCAACCAGGGATTCAGGTTCAGTTCGAGAAATTTGGCGAAGATCTTTTTGGATGGCAACCACGCTGGTTCGGATATCTTCCAATTTTTCAGACATCGAAGCCGAGTGGACCATTTCCGGCTGGGCCTCGTCGCTTGTCGCCTCCAAGGTGTCCCCGATGGAAACGTATTTCGGGTTTGACGACAACACGACGTTGATCATCCGCTCGCCCATCAACCCGACGCGTTGAATCCGAACCAGGGAACCGACGGGAATCCGAACCCCGGCTTGGATCTGGGCTTGGATCTGGTGTTTTCCGTCCTTCGCCGAATCAATCCGGATGACCTTGCCCACCTTGACCCCGTTGAACTTGACAGGGTCGCCCGCTGAAAGTTGCCCGATCTGTTCGGCCTTGAAGGTGTACTCCTCGACGCTCTTGCCTGGATGGTATTCGCTCAAAAAAAACATCCCCAAAACCACTCCGGCGAGGATCAAGAGGAGGATCAAGGCAAAGAATTTTCGACCTCGCCCGCTCATTTCACTCCCATCGCGCGACCCGACGGGCGCGTTCTTCACGTTTTTCGTTCATCAATTGGATCAGCCGCTCATTGAACGTCCGGGCGGGATCCTTGCCGTTGAGCTTGAGCAGGGTGTTCATGGCGATGACCTCGCCGATCACCGTGATGTTCTTACCTGGCGAAAGCGGAATGATCGTACGTGGAACCTCGACACCCATCAAGTTGCAGGTGTAGGTCGAAAGTCCAGTGCGGTCGTAAGTGTCGCCTTCCTGCCAGATCCGCAGCTCCACAACCATTTCGATGCGCTTGGATTGGCGGATGGCGCGAATGCCAAACAGCGAGGCGACGTCGATGATGCCCACGCCGCGAATTTCCATGTGCTGGCCCAACAGTTCGTTGCCGGTGCCGATCACGGCGTTGCCGCGTTTGGTCAGGTAGACCACGTCGTCGGCGACCAGGCGGTGTCCGCGTTCCACCAAATCGAGCACGGCTTCTGACTTGCCGACGCCCGACTTGCCCACGTAAAGGAGACCGATGCCATAGACGTCGACCAAACTGGCGTGGACGGTGGCAAATGGAGCAAAGTGATCTTGGAGGACTTCGCCCAGATGCTCGATGACTTCGAGGGTCGGTCGCTGGCAACTGGCCACCGTGGCGCCTTGGGCCTGGGCTTCCTCAATGATCTCGGCTTGAACCGGATTCCCATGGGTGAAAATCCACAGGGGGGAAGGAGTGGAGGACAAACGCCGGAACGATTCCCGGCGCCCGTCGGGGGACAAGCTGTCGAGGTAGCACCATTCGGTGTTCCCGACCAGCTGGACCCGCTTGTGGGAAAACACATTCGTGAAGCCAGCCAACGCCAATCCCGGTCGATGAAGGTCGGGCTCGGTGATGTCGGCTTCAAAAATGGTCGTCCGGGCTTCCAGCCCCAGGCTCTGGGCATGGCTTTGGAACAATCGCCCCAAGGGAAGAACTCCCCGGTGGCGAATTTCCAAAGGCTCCAGAAGAGACGGCTGGGACTGGGTCGAGCTCAGGCTCCCACCACCTTGTCCACGGCAGGGGCGCGGTGTTCCTTGACTCGCTCGTTTTCCTTCTTGATGACGCGCTCGAGCTTTTCGAGCATTTCATCCACGGCCTTGCCCATGGTTTCCGCTTCAGCGCTCACCGAAAGGACTCCGTGGCCCGCGATGGACAGTTCGGTGTGGGCCGACCGCAGCTCATTGGGCTGCTTGTCCAACACCACATGGACACCGGTAATTCGGTCATTGAATTTGGCCATGGCCGTGATCTGAGCTTCAACATTGCTCTGGAGCTCAGTGGAGGCATCAAAATGCCGGCCGGTGACTTTCACTTGCATAGGACTCGTCTCCTTGTCCGAAGGACGGTTGTTGGCCGCCCTGTCGGGCCACCAAACATAAGATTACCACCCCGACTTGAGAAAAACCTTTACGGGTGGCAAGAATGATCGACTCTGTGACGTCCCCTCCCAAAGGGGAGGGTTAGCTTGGAACCAACAAAGTTTCTTGTCCGTCGACCTTCCCACAAAACGCTCCATGCCATCTACCCCGAACTTTGGGCTCGACTGGGGACCAGGGGTTGACTACGTTTGACGTCCCCACGTCTCGGTGGTGGAATCGGTAGACACGGCGGACTTAAAATCCGCTGGCGCAAGCTGTGCGGGTTCAATTCCCGCCCGAGACATTTTTAGGCTTAGCCCTCAAGCTCCAACAGGCGATTGAAGCGTTCGTGGCCGTCCATGATGTATTCGATGGCCTTCTCGCGCGGCAGCCACTCCCCGATTTCGACAACCTTGCCCTCGAGCTCTTTGTAGCCCTTGAAAAAATTGCGGAGAATTTTGAGGTAGATCGCGTCGATCCCCGAAATGTCGGTGGGAGGGTTCAGGTTGAAGGCCGGTACGGCGAGAACCTTGTAGTCCTTCAGGCCGCCATCGGTCATGTCCAATACCCCCACCGGAATGGCGTCCACCACAGTGCCAGGCGGCATGGGGGCGTTCATGTAGACCAAAATATCGAGACAATCGCCGTCGTGGGCCCGGGTGGACGGGATGAACCCGTAGTTGGCGGGATACAACATGCTGGAGAGAAGCACCCGATCCAGCACGAAGATGTCTAGGTTTTCATCGTATTCGAACTTGGTGTTCGTGTCCTTGGAAATTTCGATCACGCAACGCACCACGTCCGGTGCTCGGTTGCCGATAGGAAGGGTCAGGTAATTCATTGTCCAAACCTAATCCACTTTTGCGCCACGGGGGACTCCTCTTGGCCTTTGGAATAGCCGCTCTTTTGCTCTCGTGTCGCTCCGCCTTTCGGATCCAACACGAGCTGGATATTTCCGCCAAGGGCTTTCAACTCGATGGCAAACGGGTCGACTCCGCCGTGGCCGCCGATTCCCTCAAGCCCTTTTGCGCCGAAAAAAACCAGCGCCATATCTGGAAATTGACGACCTCGGACACGTCCCTCAAGTCCAAGGATTTTGTCCAATTCCTGATGTGGGTGGCCAAAGTCAACATCGATTGTCGCGGCTTGTTCGCCTTGGGTGAGTCCGAGCATCCTGTTTTGATGCAGCCTCCCGTTCCCGCTTCGCGCGACATTTATTCAATCAACCAAAAAGACTCGACCAAGCCAAGAGTGTCGATGATGGTGGTTGCCGAACGCTCCCGCCTTCGCATGTTGACCCAAGAGGGCTGGATGCCCGAGATTCCCGTTCTGTCTGACTCCAAAGGATTGGACTGGGTGGCGTCCGAGAAGAAGCCTGGCGAGGTGCGCGTTGGCTGGCACGACGCCGAGGGGCGCTGTGCCGTAGAGGTTCGCGGCGACCATTGCGCCGATTCGCTGTGGGCCAAGAGCAAGTACGTGTTGCTGGGCAATTTGGACCGCCTTCCCGACACGATCCACACCGATCGCCCCAAGGACATGGAATGGGTCTCGCGCGGACCGCTCGCACGCGATGTCGCCGTAGCCGCCGAGATCCACGCCTTGCGCACCATTCCCGGCACCCTGGTCGACAGCCGCGCCTACAACCACGGCGTGTTCGGCCCCGACCTGAGTTGGGAATCGACCCTGCGCCTGGTCATCGCCCTACGCCAGGTGGGGATTGATTTCAACACGGTGGAAATTTTGAAATAGCCGCCTTAGTAGGGATCGGGCCCTAGTAGGGATCGGGCATGCCCGATCCCTACTAGGGCATGGTATTTGATTACCTAATTATCCATTCAATCTTTTAGAATCCGTCCGATGATTTCATGAAGCCTTCCGGAAAAAGCTGCCTGAGAAAGGGCTTCGGAGCGTGCGATTCCTTTTTGAATCAATTCTTGACGTAAATTTTCATTTGTCCAAACCTTTTTAATTGCGGAAGCAATATCTTCCGGCGAATTTGGATCAACCAACAAAGCTGCACCCTGGGCCTGTTCTGGCATGGCATACACATTTGCCACAATGGCTGGACAATGATATGCAAAGGCCTCTAGCGGAGGTATATTTGTTGGACCAAAATAGGAAGGCATTACCATGGCAACTGCCGTACGATATAATTCAATAAGCGCTTCATCGTCTACATAACCAAGAACAGTGACATTCGGCCAAAGATTTAAACTTTCGATCAATCCTTTTACCTCAATCCATCCATTTTTTTTGCCGCCACATAAAACAACGTGAATATTAGGAACAGTGTCTCGTAACAA
>CAIKAA010000209.1 GCA_903825275.1 uncultured Fibrobacterota bacterium
ATCACAAAGATTTGCATTTCCTCTGCGCCCCTGCTCGCCTTGGGCGCCTTGCTGGGGGCCTGCGATTCCCCCGCTTCCCCAAACTCTTCCCGTTCGAATTCGACTCCCGTTACGTTGCAACGGGTGGCCGCCTCCCAGATACCAAGCCTTGGTGCAGCGGCTCCCTTTGCGGTCTTTGGGGGCGGTCAGGGGATCACCAACCAAGGCGTGAACACGGTGGTCAATGGGTACATGGGGACCACTGGTGCATCCACCATGATCACGGGATTCCACAGCGCGACCTACAATTACATCGAAACTCCGCTAAATGTCGGGACCGTGAATGGCCTGGTGATTACCGACGCTCCCCAAGGCACTCCGGCCGATTTCACCCTGGCCCAGAATGTGGCGGCGGATGCCCTGACCGCGTTCAATCTGTTGGCCGCTATTCCTGGAGGGATCGATCCAGGAGCTGGCCTGCTTGGCGGGCTCACTCTCGCTCCTGGCGTGTACAAGTCGGCCTCCGGCACTTTCCAGTTGATCGGCTCGGATCTGTCCCTGGACGGCCAAGGAGACACCAATTCCATCTGGGTGTTCCAGATGGGCAGCTCGCTGACCGTGGGCGAACCGGTCGCCCCTCGCAACGTGATCCTGACCAACGGAGCCAAGTCAAAAAATGTCTACTGGCAGGTCGGTAGCTCGGCAACCATCAACGGCGCCGGCGGCGGCAGCATGGCCGGAACGATCATCGCCGGCTCCGGTGTGATGATTTCAACGCCAGGCAACGCGACGCTCTCCGTCCTAAATGGCCGGGCACTGGGCCTCTTCGCTTCCGTGACGATGGTCAATACGGTGGTCAACTTGCCTGGGACAAATACTGTCGTAGTTATCCCCCCTGTCGACACCCTGCAAATCATCCTGAGCGGCACCAACGCGGCGGATGTCACCGCGGCGGCAGGCAAGGGGTTTTTGAAAATCGTCAACAACGGTGGCCATGTCTCGGCGACGGAAATCGGAGCGGGAACCATCGACATCGTCAACAACGGCGGAACCTTGTTGGCCACCAATACGGGAGACGGCAAGATGACCATCCGCAGCACCGCCACCGGCGTGGTGACGGTGACCAATACCGGCAAGGGAAACGTTTCTGTGGTGGCCAGCGGCGCGGATTCGATCACGGTGAACCACACCGGGGACGACGACTACAGCTATCCGGCTAGCACGGGGATTTTAAAGCGTCGATAAGGAGTGCGGGAGCCGAGCCCCAACCTGAGGGCTTGAAGTCCCCTTTATGGATTTTTGTCCGGAGTGGGCAAAATAGGACAAGATGATTTGATGAATGCATGCCGATGATCCTTCGAGGACCAATCAACACTTCCAGTTACCCCCCTTTTGGGGAAATGGGTCCCGCGACACGAGCCATCTGGCTTCGTGATCGGGAGGCGATAGAGCGGCTTTCGGGAATCTCCTGGGACGTCGCCAATAGGATTGCAATTGGAGAAACAATGATGAAAACAATCACAAAGATTTGCATTTCCGCGGCGGCCTTTCTCGCTTTTGGAGCCCTGATTGGCTCCTGTGAATCCGACACATCCAGCTCGAGTCCGACCCTGCACCAAGTTGCCGCTTCCCAACTTCCCTCCTTGGGGGCCGCATCCCGATTTGCGGTCTTCGGGGGCAATGAGGGGATCACAAACCAAGGCGTGAACACCGTGATCAACGGGAATATCGGAACCACAGGAGAATCGACCAAGATCACAGGCTTCCACAGCGCGACCTTCCATTACGTGGAAACCCCGCTGAATGTCGGTGTCGTGAACGGCTTGGTGATCACCGATGCTCCCCAAGGCACTCCCGCCGATTTTGCCAAGGCGCAAAACGTGGCGTCCATTGCCCTGAATGCCTTCAACCGTTTGGCGGCGATTCCGGATGGATTCGATCCAGGAGCAGGTCAGCTGGGGGGCCTCACCTTGCCTCCGGGTTTGTACAAGTCTGCTTCCGGTGCGTTCCAGTTGACCGGATCAGATCTGACCTTGGACGCCCACGGAGACGCCAATGCCATTTGGGTGTTCCAAATGGCCAGCTCGTTGACAGTGGGCCAACCAAGCGCTTCGCGCAAGGTGCTCTTGGTCAACGGGGCGAAGTCAAAAAATGTCTTTTGGCAGGTCGGCAGTTTCGCCACCCTCAACCCGGCCGGTGGCGGCCTTATGGTCGGAACGATCATCTCTAGGGCTGGCGCGGAAATTTCCACTCCGGACAACATGGCCGCCACCGTCATCAATGGTCGTGTTTTGGGGCTCTTTGCTTCGGTGACCATGGTGAATACAGTGGTCAACGTACCGGATTCCCTATAAAGATTCTGTTCTGGCCGCATGAGGCATAAATAGGGAAGCATCGATGGCAGCCCCTTCGAGGGTGACCTGGACCATCGGCTTAGAGCTTATCCGTAAATAGGCTTCGATTCCGAGATCGAGCGAAAAGTTGCTGGTCAATGAAGGCGAGCGAGGCGTAGTGAACCGAACTACGGTGAACGAGCCTGAAGCAG
>CAIKAA010000210.1 GCA_903825275.1 uncultured Fibrobacterota bacterium
GGGCCTTTCGATCGAGCGAGAAAGGCGACAAAGTGATCCGACCCGTTGTTGAAGGCATTCCGAGGAAGTCCAGCCGCAGCCTCAAATGCTCCAGCCGCCGAATCCCACCCCCTCGCGGTTCCCGCACGCCCACTCCCGCGCCTCCCATCCCGCGCAGCGGCGATGTGCGTCATGCCAAGGATGATCGATACAGCAAGCGGGAGAGATGCCGAAGTGATCCGACCCGTAGTTGAAGGCGTTCTGAGTGAGTCCGCCGCAGCCTAAAACGCCCACCACCGTCGAATCCCCCCTCGCGGCTCCCACACGCGCACCGCCGTCGAATCCCCCCTCGCGGTTCCCGCACGCCCACCCCCGCGCCTCCCATCCCGCGCAGCGGCGATGTGCGCCCGTCAAAAAAGATCTTTCGAGCGAGCGGGATGGAGACGAAGTGATCCGAACCCGAAGCCGTCCGCTTTGGGACGGCGAGTGGTGAGGATCGCGAGTATCCGCCCGCGCAGCCGAAAGATCAGCCGCCGTCGGCTTCGCGGGTCCAGCGGAACCAGCCCAGATGCCCCGCCACCGCCGACCGGACAAAAATTGCCACCTGGATCGGCAGGCACCAGACATAATCGACCAGCGCCGCACCCTGTTTGAATCGCCAGGCACCCAATCCCAGAAACATCAGATCGAAGGGGATTTTGATCGCCCAAATCCCCCACCAGCTCCAGCCCGGCACAATCTCGGCCACCCAGAGCACCCAGCCCAACAGAAGCCAACACCACCAAAGGAAGACGCAACTCAGAAGCGCCACGTAGGGGACGCTCTCGTAACGGCTTCCGTTGGAGGCCCAACGAGCGCGTTGGTTCAAGACCTCTTGCCAAGAATTGGCCGGGTGGGTCCCGACCGAGGCCGAGGCATCCATCGCATACAGGGGGTTTGCCCCCACGCGGATCATGCGATGGACCAGCATGTCGTCATCCCCCGAAATCAATCCTTCCAACCCGTGGAATCCACCCGCACGGCGATACACCTCGGCTCGGTAGGCTAGAGATGGGGCAGAAGCCAAAAAGGGGCGCTTCAGGGCGAATCCGGCGGCCTCGGCGGCCACGAAGGCCAACATTTCCAGCCGTTGGTACCGGTGGCTGCACCGCCCGTCTCCCAAATTGTGTTTGGGGCCCTGGACCAGATCGACGCCCTCGACAAAACATCCGGCCATGGTGGAAATCCAATGCCGAGGCGGCACGCAATCGGCATCTGTGGTGGCCAAAATTTCGCCCTTGGCGGCATCCATTCCGCGTGCCAAGGCCCGCTTTTTGGGGCTGGGGATGTCGGGCTCTTGAGGGTCGATCTGGATCAAACGGAACCGAGAATCGCGTTCCACCTGGCCCCGGACAATTTCCGCAGTTTGATCCGTCGACCGGTCGTCCACGCAGATGATTTCCCAATCGCCCTGGTAATCCTGAAGGGAAAGGGCCCTTAGCGTCTGGGCCACCCGCAGCTCTTCGTTGTGCATGGGAACCACAACCGAGATCGAAGGTTTCCCCTGTCCGGAAGGCTTGCGCAAGCGAAGCAACCCAACGCTTAAAACGACCAGAAACACCAGGTAGATGGCGGTTCCGGCGAGAATCATCAAAACCAGGAGTTGAGAGAAGATGGACAATGTGACCCAAATCGCATAGATAGTTGGAGTGTGCGGCCCATCACAGACCGAAGGCTGACATAAAATGCACCATTGCGATTGAATCCAGGGAGAAGTAGACTCCAGTCATCTGATTCCCAGGACCCTCACCGGAGGCTCAATGAACACCACGATCCGACTAGCACTCACCACATCGCTCTTGGTCGCTGCCACCGTGCAGGCCCAAGATTGCACCGAAGGCGTCGATTGGACCAAGCGGTCCGTCTGCGCCAAGGGCATTGGGGCCGTCAACCCCAAGCACCCTCAAGCCGCTGCCCGCCCCGGAGCCATCCGCGCCGCCCAGCAAACCGCCCTGCGCAATGCGTTGGAGCTGGTCAAGGGGGTCCCCATCAATTCAAGCACCACCGTGGCCAACTCCATGACCACCGACGACAATGTTCGTTCCAAGGTGGAAGGCTTTGTGAAGGGATTCCAATTCTCGCAGCCCCACTACATGGACGATCTGACCATCGAAGTCAATGTCCAGATTCCCTTGGACGGTGTGGGGGACATTGTTTTGCCCCAAACCATCCAAGCCCAACCTTCGGTAAAAGCCTGGAGCTGGGGGGAAGATGGCAAGGGTGCACCTCCGGTAGGATTGCATTCGTCCGTCTACACGGGCTTGGTCATTGACGCCCGCGGACTGAGCATCTTGCCCGCCCTGGCGCCTCGGGTGTTGGAATCCGACGGCAAAGAGTTGTACGGATCGTCCAACGTCTCGCGTGAATGGGCCGTGAAGTACGGAATGGCTGGCTACGCCAAGAGCGTCGACGGTGCCCGCACCATGAAGGACCGCATTGGCGACAACCCCGCCGTGGTCAAGGCCGTTCGCGCCGAGGGTGCCGCCAAGACCGACGCCGTGCTCTCGCCCGAAGATGTTTTGGCTATCAAGAGCGCTTCTCAAAACCTCAAATTCCTCTCCGAAGCCCGTGTGGTCTTCGTCGTCGACTGATCCCTGACCCGTAATTGCAGGAGACACGAAATCTCATGAAAACGAAATACCTCATCGCCCTGGCGACCATCCCCCTCTTCTTGACGGCCTGCGGCCCCAAACGCCAATCGGCCGGCTTGATGGACGATCCGCGCACCCATGCCGAACGCGGCAAGCAGTATTACGACGCCGGCGAAAACGATCGCTCCCGCAAGGAATACACGCTGGCGCTGGAACTGGACAAGAAATACGCGCCCGCCTTGGCTGGCCTTGGCATGCTGGAAGCCCGCGAGCACAAGTGGAAAGACGCGGAGAACCACATCGACGACGCCATCTCCCGCGACGACAAAATTGCGGATGGGTTCATGGCCCGCGGCGTGTTCATTGGCGAGAAGAACCGCGGCAAGGATCCCGAAGATTGGATCGACGACGCCGAAAAGGCATTCTCGAAGGCCTTGAAGCGCGACGAAAAGCATTCCGAAACTTGGTACCGACTGGGAATGGTTCGCCAGTGGGGCTTCAAGTTCCGCGAATCCGGAGATGCCTTCCGCAAGGTGCTGGACATCGACAAGGGCTACACCAACCAAGCCAATGACGCTTGGGCGCGCATCCAGAAGATCGAGCGTGCCGCACCGGGAACCCGCGTGGGCAAGAAGATCGCGCTGGTCGACTCGGTGACGCGCTCCGACGCGGCGGCCTTGTTCATCGCGGAATTGGAATTGGACCGCATCCTCTCCCGGACCCGCGGCGCCAATGTGGACACCTCCTTCAAGGGCCCTGTCAATCCGCTGGAAAAGAAAGATGTCCCAACCGTCAAGCCAATGGCCTCCGACATCCAAGGCCATTGGGCCCAGAACTTCATCGAAGACGCACTGAAGCTGGGAATCCGTGGCTTGCAAGTCAATCCCGATGGCACCTTCCAGCCGGGACTCGCGCTGACGCGGGCCGAATTCGCCTTGCTGGCCGAAGACGCCTTGATGGCTGCCTTGGGCGACAAGACCCTGGCCACCAAGTACATCGGCGGCCCTTCTCGGTTCTCGGATGTCGGCACGGGAAGCCCTTATTTCAATGCGATTTGCGATGCGGTCGATCACACGGTGATGAGTCCCAATGCCGATGGTACCTTTGGAGCTCTGAAGCCTGTTTCTGGCGCTGACGCGCTACTGACCATCCGCCTCATCAAGGAACTGAGAAAATGAACTTACGCCACTTGGTTTTCGGCGTTTTGATCGCCGGAGTTCTTCATGCCCAAGATCTGACCGTGGAAGCCTCGGGTTTCGGCCCGTCTGTCGATGCCGCCACGCGAGCCGCCAATCGCGCCGCGATCGAAAAGGGCATTGGCCAAGTGGTGACCAGTCAGACCGAAATCGAAAACTTCCAGACCAAACGCGACTTGGTTCTCACCCGCACCGAGGGCGCGGTCAAGTCGTCGGAAGTGATCAACAAGTCCCAAGGTCCTGACGGAGCTTGGGAGGTGACTGTAAAGGCCGTGGTTTCCAAAGCCGAGATTCGTCAGGACCTGATGGCGTTGGCGATCTTGCGTGCCGCAGTGGGAAATCCTCGGGTGGCGGTGCTCATCACCGAAACCGTGATGGGAAACCTCGTGGTGGACGGCACCACCGAAATCGCGGTGATCAATTCGTTCAAATCGCGCGAGTTTGAAGTCGTGGAACCATCGGACGCCTTGCGCGCCAAGCGTGCCAAGCAGATCGCGGCCGCCACCGGTGGCGATCTCAAAGTGGCGGTGGAATTGGGTTCCGAGCTGGGTGCGGAAGTCGTGATCGTGGGAACCGCCACCGCGACCGAAGCGGACATGTCGGCCAACCCCTATTTCCAGAACACGGGGATGAAATCGGCCTCCGGATCGCTGGCCCTCAAGGCTGTCGATGTGAACACCCATGAGATTCTGGCCTCCAAGGCCGGCGACGCCCCGATGGTCCATCCCAATCCAAC
>CAIKAA010000211.1 GCA_903825275.1 uncultured Fibrobacterota bacterium
ATCATGTTCCGCGAGAATCAAGCCCCCAATGGGCGATTCACCTCCTTCCTGATCCGTCCCCACAAAGCCAATTTTTGGGAGCAGGTTTTGATCCGATCGCGTTCGACTCTCGGCAACGACACGCCCGAAGGCGGTTGCCGGGATGGCTGCCCCTTCGACGCCACCCAGTCCGTCTGGCTCAAGATCCATCGCCAGGGAAGCGATTTTCTCTTCTACGAATCCCAAGACGGATCGCTTTGGATCTATGCCGGATCCACCACCCTTTGGATGCCCAGCCAATTGTTTGTCGGAGCCGTCCTGCTTGGGCCCGATGGCACCCCTACCCAAGGCTTGGTGGAGCGGATCGATTTTGTTCCCAACGCCACCCCGACGATTGCGCTATCGGCTCCGGTCACGGGCACCGTTGGCGCTTCCATCCCCTTGAAGGCCACCGTTTCCGACGCCGACGGGCAACTGGGGAGCGTGCAATTTTTCGTCAATGGATCCCGGGTGGGCATCGCGCCCAACGCGCCTTACCAAATCCAATGGGCCACCACTGGCCTGCCTCCAGGCCGCTACCTGATTACCGCCAAGGCCACCGATGACAAGGGATCCTATCAGTACTCCCCCCAAAGCGCCATCACGCTGACCGGAACGGTTGCCCCCCGTCCCAATGCCCTGTTGGTGGCGAAATCGATCACCTTGTCCGCCGCCGATGCGGTGTTGCGCGACCGCTTGAACGCCTTGGGATTCCAGGTCACCGTCAAGACGGACCTCGCCGCCACCATCAACGACACGGCGGGAAAATCGATTCTCGTCTTTGCCCCGTCGACCAGTCCCGCAAATCTGGGGACCAAATTCAAAACCTCGCGAAAATCCATTGTCGCGGCCAACCCGGCGCTTTACGCGGGGCTTTCCATGACAGGAAATGTCCAAGGCGTCGACTGGGGATTCCTCGCGGCAAAGGACAGTTTTCGGATGGTTGGATGCGACCGGGAGCTGTTGAATTGGGCAGTCAATGGCGGCCAAAATCGAAGCAACGGGGTCGAAAACTGTCACGAATTGACGGCGGGCCTGTTTGGAACGCGCCGGATCCAACAGACTCGCGGAGCGTTTGCGTGGGCCAAACCGACCTCTTCAGCCAAAGTGGCCGCCACGATCGACACAGACCCCACCAAAGCCACTCTCTTCGGGTATGCGACGGGGGCCGCCATGGCGGGGAATTTCGCGGCCCCAGGGCGGCGGGTGGGAGTTTGGCTGGATACCCTTTCGGCACGCAATTTTACGGATCAAGGCTTGGCCTTGTTCGACGCCGCCATCTACTGGGGTGCTCAATTGCGAACGCCGCTCCTGAAGAAGATTAGCGTTTTGAATTTTGATCCCATTTTGCGGTCCAAAGGCATGCAACGCGTCCATGCCTATAAGAACTGGGGCGTGCCCTCCGCGCTGGTGCGGGATTACCTCAACGACTTGACTGAGTCCAGCGGAGGCTACGTGCGCTGGAAGATCGTGAATTTCAGCGACATCGACGGGATGCCGGTCAACACCGATGGCTACGCCTGGACCGAAGCCAATCTGCTCGCGGCCATCGACAACGGGATCTATCCTCCGGGTGGTGCCGACTACAACTGGATTGCCGATACTTATGGCCTGGATGCCAAGGTCACACTTGGACAGGTCGACGAAGTGATCCTGTACGGCCCGCCGGGAGCCGGTTTTTGCGAATCGCGCATGGTCGGCAAAACGACGTATGGGGTGAATTGCGCCGACCTGTACCGCCCCAATGCGCCAAATTATGTCATGATGGGATTGAACTACGAGCGCGGGGTCGCCGAAGCCTTGGAGAGTTTCGGGCATCGCTCGGAAGCCATTTTGGCCAATGCCTATGGCGGCTGGGATTATGGAGCTTGCGACGGGACCCCCGATTTTCGCATCCGCCATGCTTGGGAAGCGTTCACCAGCCTTCAGAAGACGGTGGTCAGCGGCCAAAGTGCGGGGATTGGCAACGTCCATTACGCGCCGCCCACGCTTCAGGATTACGACTGGTTCCCCCAATGGTACAAGCCAAACGGCCCCTGGCTCGCTGCCTCGTCCTATGTCGACGACTGGTCCTACAACTACCCCTATCTGGTGGGAACCACAAAACTTGTCGACAGCCGGACCTGGGATCCCGATGTGGGCACGGCGGCTAGTCTGGGCGACCGTTCCTACAAAAAATGGTGGTATGGCCACATGCCTCGCGTTTTGGGAACCACCCTTGATGGAAGTTTGGAAAAGCGCTTGGATCTGGTGGCTCAAAGCTCGAGCGGTTACCGGAACAACTGGTGGGATTACCTAGTCGATTTCAATCGCTACCCGGAAAGCCGCGGTCCTCAACCCTGGAGCTGCCGACTGGGGTTCCATCTACCCATCGCACCCCTCGGTTTTGTCGCCACGCCAGGCGACGGCCAAGTCTCGTTGGCCTGGAACCAGGTTGGCGACGCCTACAGCTACTCGGTAGAATGGTCCAACAATGGAACGAACTGGACCGCAGCTGGAACCACCCCAACAACCCAGTTTTTGAAAACCGGACTGGCCAACAACGTGGCTGTTTGGTTTCGGGTGCGGGCCACGAATACGGTTGGGGCGGGAGCTTTCACCAAACCAGTGATGGCGACCCCCCAAAGCTCTCAAACCGTTTGCTCCCCAGCAACCCTGATTTCAGTGGGGCAATCGAAAAATTTCGGGACGACTGGACCGGTCTGCCTCAAAACTTCCGAGACCATTCACGGCTGGGGTTGCTCCAATTTTGATGGACGCACCCTGAAGGTGAACGGGAAGCCCGTTGCCTGTGGCCAATTGCCTCTCCCCTCTCCCCTCAATGGGTTCACCTACTTCGACGTCAGCGCGGGCACCTTTGCGTGGGCCAGTTTCTGGTGGTGGTGAGCCTTGAGGTTCAAAATAAACCTAGGCATATATGGCATTGGGTATTCGGGGGGAACCTATAGCACCAACCGGAAAAAGACGCCGTCGTCCTTGACTAAAATGTCCTTGAGGAGCAGCCGCGCCACATTTTCGCCCAGCTTGTTGCGATCGAGCTCGTGGACCTTGTAGCGACCCACCGAACGATTCAATATTTCGTTGACCGCGAAAATCACCGGGCTTTCCAGTTCGGACGGCAAGCTAGGTAGGTGAAGTTCGCGCACTTTGAGATGAGAGACGTACAACGCACCTTCTTTGGCATCGTATTCGGGGACAGTGGTGATCCCAATGGTTCCCTTGTAGGATTTGAACGGCAAGGTCACTTCCGCAGGAACGGATAGGCCGATGGAATTTTCGGAAGGCACCAGCAAAAGGGTCGCATGCTCGATCCTTACCTTGGCCATTCCCCCTGCTGACTGCGAAATGGGAAATCCTCCCTTTCGGTCAATCTGCGACTGGATTTCGATTTTGGTCAGTTGGACCCCAAAGCCATCGGGGCCGATTCGAAACGGTCCCGCGCAACCGAACAGGACCGCGACAACAAGAAGACAGGAAGTGACAAACAGAAAACGGCCATTGGGTAATTTCATTCCCAAATCCTAATCAAAAAACGGGGACCTTTGAATCGGGAATGTGATGCCCCTCACAGAAGTCCTTGGTGTGGCAAGGGTCCTATCGCGCTTCCAATCCTGAAAACCAAACGTCCAACATGCGATCGATGAAAGCTTTCCGGTTTTGGGCGGTGGTCAGGTCGACTCCCGATTGGTCTTGCTTGAGGATCAGCTCCATCGCTAGACCCGCAACGCTCAACATGATCCCGGCCGCAATGGGCATCGGATCCCCGACAATTTCGCGCAGGTCCTTGCGACGCATTCCGTCCTCCAAAATATTGGCCAGCAAACGGATATTGCCGGCCACCCGGGACCGCAGCATATCCCCCGGTTCTCCTGGGGAATGGAGGGTTTGGCGAAACCACGGACCATAGGAAGTGGCTCGCTGCCCGACAACCAGCATCCAGTTGGTCAGAAAGTGGCCAACTCGTTCCCGGGTAGTCCCCTCCAATGTTGCCGCATCGCGCAAAACTTCGGCGCAACGGTCCGCATTTAGATTGGCGAGCTCGCCGAACAATCCTTCCTTGCTGCCGAAGTAGTAGTAGATCAGGGCGGGATTGGTCCCCGATGCTTTGGCGATTTCGCGGATCGAGGTGGCGTCGAATCCGTGGTCCCCCACCAGCTGATGGGTGGCTTCCAAGATTTTGGTGCGCGCATCTTCTCGGCTTGGGGTTTCGGATAGGGCAGGGTTGGGAGACGGGACTGCCTGCATCCCCAATGATTTGGATGAATCTGATTGCTTGGCAGCCCCAGGTTTTGTTGAATTCCGGACCATTGGCTCAATTTAATCAAACGTTCAATCAAATGGTTGATGATCGACCCCTTGCTTCCTATGTTACTTGTTAAACGATCGTTCAACTTCATCGGAAGACTGTACGCACCATGACCCGGAAAATTTTCCTCCAAGCTATTGTCCTCCCCCTCGCGATGCTTGCCCCTACCTTGCTCGAAGGCTGTCAAAAAGACCAAGGGCCTTATGCCGGTTCGGGAACCATTGAATTGCGCGAAGCCCGTTTGGGGGCCCAGGTTCCTGGATTGGTCTTGTTGGTCCGTGCCGAAGAAGGGGACTCGATCCAGCCAGGAGACACCCTGGTGGTTCTGGACACCCTCGCCCGCGCCATCCAGCGCGACCAGGCGCGCGCCGCCGCCATGGCCGCCCGCGCCAGTTGGGAACAGACCTCGCGCGGCAGCCGGGTCGAGGACATCGGACAAGCCTTGGCCCAAAAAGAAGTGGCTCGGGCCCAGCTGGCGGGAGCCCAGGACAATTTCCAGCGCATCCAAGGGTTGGCCGCCCAAGGTGCGGCGACTCCGGCTCAGCTGGAACTCGCCCGGACCCAATTGGCCTCTTCCCAAGCCCAGCTCAAGGCCTTGGAATCGACCGCCGACCGATTGGTGAAGGGCAGCCGGGTCGAGGAAATCGCCCGCGCCCGCGCCCAGTGGGAGCAGTCCGAAGCGGCCCTGCGCGCCGCCCAAGATTTGCTGGATCGATCGATCGTCCGCGCCCCAATGGGCGCCCATGGCCGATGGATTTTGACCGAAAGATTGGTGGAACCCGGTGAAATGGTCCAGCCGGGGGGACAAGTTCTGACCTTGGCCGACCCCCATCGGGCCGAATTGCGGATCTACTTGGGTGAGCAGGCGGTGGCGCAGGTTCGGGTGGGCGCCAAGGCCTTGGTCCACCTTGATTCGGACACCGCGACCGCGATCGAAGCCGTGGTCGCCAACGTTTCTCGATCGGCGGAATTCACGCCGAAAAACATCCAGACCGCTGGCGAACGCGCCAAGCTGGTGTACGCCGTGACGCTGCGAGTGACAAATTCTGGCAACCTCAAATCTGGCATGCCCGCCATGGCCCGCATCGAGGTCGTCCCTTGACCCTTGCCGCCCAATTTTGCGACATCCGCCACCGGTACGATCGGCGAAGCCCCGTTGAGGCGTTGAAGGGTGTGAGCTTCAATGTGCCCCAAGGCGCGATGTTCGGGCTGGTGGGGCCTGATGGAGCCGGCAAGACCACCCTGCTGCGGGCGCTTTGCCACCTGTTCGAGCCGGAAAAAGGCGAGGTCTTGCTGTTCGGCCAACCGGTGGCCGTGCATTCGGAGCTAGTTCGCTCGCACTTGGGGTATTTGGCGCAGCGATTTTCCCTTTACGGTGACCTGTCGGTGGAAGAGAATATCTCGTTTTTTGGAAATTTGTACGGCATCCCGGACGCCCTTTCGAGGGGACGATCCCTGTTGGGGAAAATGGGAATGGACCAGTTTGGATCGAGGCTCGCGGCGCGCTTGTCGGGGGGCATGAAACAAAAGCTCGCCCTCACCATCGCTCTCTTGCACAGGCCAAAAATCCTGGTGTTGGACGAGCCCACCAACGGCGTCGACCCTGTCAGCCGCCGCGAATTTTGGACGGTGCTCGGGAGTTTGGTGGCGGACGGCATGACCGTCTTGGTGAGCACACCCTACATGGACGAAGCGTCTCGGTGCCACCGGGTTGGATTGCTCCACGAAGGGAAGCTGCTGTGCGAAGGCACGGTGGCCGAATTGGCAGAAAAGACGGGCGGACAAATTTTGGAATTCATCCCCACCGACACCCGCCAAGGCTTGGAATTGCTCGCAACTCTTCCTGAAGCCAAAACCCTCCAGATGCGCGGGGAACGGATCGAAATTCTCTGTGCCGATCCAGACGAGCTGCGTAGCCGCATCGAACCCCGGCTGATCGAAGGGGGGCTGGGCATCCTGGAGTGGCGGGTCCGGACCCCTGATTTGGAAAATGCTTTCCTCGAACTGCTCCGTCGCGAGGTTCTTCATGAAGTTTAATCCTTGCCTCTTCGGCTTTTTGCCGACTCTGGTTTTGGCCCAAAGCCCGGCGCTCAAGCTGGAAGACTGTCTAAGCCAAGCCTTGGGGCGCGATCCGCAAAGCCAGATCGATTCTCTTTCAAGCGTTGCCTCCCATTTGCAGGAAGCTTCTTGGAACGCGGCATGGCGACCTTCGGTGAATGCCAGTGTGGGTTACAATCGGCTATCCCAGATTGACGCCCAGGGGATCACGCTGCTCCTTCCGCCGTCCATGGGTGGTCCAAAAACCATCATCATGTCCCCGGACCTTCCCAACCAGTACGCGATGAGCTTGCGCGTGGACCAGCTTGTTTGGGACGGCAACCGGACTTCGCACCAAGTCCAATCGACGCGCCACGATCAGGAAAACTGGAACGCGTCGCGCGACAAGAACCGCCGTGACCTTTCGGTACGGGTCGCCACGGCGTATTGGAATTTGGGCGCCGCCCAGGCCGCTTTGGTTGCGGCCCGCACCGCCATGGCCCGCGCCGATTCCCAGGCCCAACTCACCATCGTCGCCTACCGCCAGGGAACCGCCTTGGAGCAAGACACCTTGCAAGCCCGCTTGCGGACCCGGCAAATCGAATTGCAGGTCGAACAGGCCACGGCGTCGCGCGAGTTTGCCCTCCAATCCTTGTGCATCGCCATGGGGATTCCCCTGAGCTACGATCTGCAAAGTGCCGACAGCTTGCGCAGCATCGGGCCTGTCGCCGCCCCCCCTACCATCGCCCGACCCGAGTTGCGCCAGGCCAGCGAACAAATTCTGTCCGCCCGCGAAGGAGTCGAGGCGACGCGTGCCTCCTTTTGGCCCACGGTCCAAGCTTCGGCCCAAACCGACCTTCAAAACCCCAATCCGCGCTATATTCCCAACCAAGACCAGTTCGACGCCACCTGGAAAATCGGGATTTTGGCCACGTGGAACCTGTACCGCGGTGGGTCGGACGAACTTTCGGTGCGCCGCGCCGAGCTGAGCTTGCGCCAGGCCGAGCTGCGCGAAAGTTTGGTCCGCGACGCGCTGAGTCAAGATTTGTCACGCCGGGAAACGGAGTACAATCTGTCCCGTCGTCGTCGCGAGATCGCCGCCAAAAATCTTCCGCAGGCCAAACGCGATCTGGACTTGGCCAATATCCGTTCCCAGGTGGGGACCGGGTTGCGGTTGGAAGCCATCGATCGCGCTTCGGCACTGGCCCAGGCCGAATCGGATCTCGCCCAGGCGATCGCCACCGAAAACATCGCTGCCATGTACCTGTCCATCGCCCGCGGAGAAGAGCCCCGGTGGAAGTGACGCCTCCCCACTTGGCGATTGAAGCCCACGATCTGGTGCGGCGCTTCGGATCGTTCGTGGCGGTCGACCATGTGACGTTTTCTGTCGCCAAGGGTGAAGTGTTTGGGTTTTTGGGCCCCAACGGCTCGGGCAAATCGACCACCATCCGCATGCTCACCGGCATTTTGGCGCCAAGCTCCGGAAAGGCCCGGGTAGCAGGGCTCGAGGTCGCCACCCAATCCCGGCAGATCAAGTTCCGGATCGGGTACATGAGCCAAAAGTTCAGCCTCTACGAAGACATGTCGGTCCAGGAGAATTTGGAATTCTTTGCCGCCATCTACCGATTGCCCAAAGCGCGCGCCAAAGAGCGCGTCCAATGGGCGATCGAGGAATCCCAACTGGGTGACCGGCGCAAGGCGTTGACGCGCGATCTCCCGGGGGGATTTCGCCAACGCCTGGCACTTTCGTGCTCGTTGATGCACGAACCTGAAATCTTGTTTTTGGACGAGCCGACTTCCGGAGTGGACCCCGTGGCACGCCGCCACTTTTGGGACACCATCTACAAGCTGGCCCATGGCGGAACGACAGTTCTTGTCACAACCCACTTTTTGGAAGAATCGGAATTTTGCGACCGGGTGGGGATGATCTTGGACGGAAAATTGGTGGCGATCGGTTCGCCGCGCCGATTGAAGGAAGACGTATTCCCCCACAACACCCACGAACCCACCATGGAAGACGTTTTTGTGGAACTGGTTCACCGGGGGAGATCGGTATGAACGGCTTTTTGCGTCGCACCCGCGCCATGGCGGCCAAAGAATTCAAGCAATCCTTCCGCGACCGTTTGACCTTGGCCGGTTACCTGTTTCTGCCGGTCTTCCTCCTCTTGTTGTTCGGGTACGCCTTGTCGTTCGATGTCAAGCACGTCAAACTCGGAATTTGGGATGCCGACCACACGCGGGAGAGCCGCGACCTGATCGCCTCGTTCACCTCGACCGAAAGTTTTGACCGGGTCGCCGATCTCCAAAATCTATCGGAGGCCGATCATCTAGTGCTGGAAGGCAAGGTCATCGCGGTCCTGTGCATCCCCCAGGGGTACGCTCGTGATTTGGCCGCTCACCGCACCGCAAGCGTCGGATTCTTGCTCGACGGTGCCGACGCCAACCAAGGCGCCCAGGCCCTCGGGTTCGCCCAAGGCCTGATCAGCAAGGCCGACTTGGGCGTCAAGATCCAGGAATTGAACCGCCAAGGCCGGGAGTTCAAGGCACCCATCGAAGTTCGATCCGAAGTGCTG
The DNA here is from genome assembly GCA_903825275.1 of uncultured Fibrobacterota bacterium. Lineage (GTDB taxonomy): Bacteria > Fibrobacterota > Fibrobacteria > UBA5070 > UBA5070 > UBA5070. Next base: position 8,935 of record CAIKAA010000211.1, read on the forward strand.
TACAACCCCGAATTGGAATCTCGGATTTTCATGATTCCCGGATTGATGGTCTACATCTTGGCGATCACCGCCGTGATTTCCACCGTGATTGCCATTGTGCGCGAACGCGAACGCGGGACGTTCGAGCAGCTGCAAGTTTCGCCCGTGCGCCCGTTGGAAGTGGTGATTGGAAAGCTCACTCCCTACTTGTGCATTTCCATTTTTGTGGGAGCTTTGGTGTTGGTGGGGTCGGTGACACTTTTTGGCATGCCGTTGAATGGAAGCCTTCCGGCCCTGATCTTCGTCCTCCTTTTGTTCTTGGTGACCGCTTCGGCCCAAGGCTTGTTTCTCTCGACCCTTTCGGACAAGCAGGAAACCGCCTTCAGCTTTGCGGCTTTATTGACCATCTTGCCTTCGGTGATGCTTTCCGGCTTCATCTACCCCATCCGGAACATGCCGGTGTTCTTGCAGGGAATCACGTGGCTCTTTCCGGGGCGTTACTTGATCAGCGCCTTGCGGGCCTTGATGCTGCGCGATGGCACCGATTTGCACACGGTGTGGCGCGAGGTGGCGGCACTGGTTTCCTACACCGTGGTCGTCCTGTTCTTCGCCGTCAAGCGGCTCGGAAGGATTTTGCGATGAACCTCCAAGTGATCCGCGCCTTTGTGCGCAAGGAATTGTCGCAAATCTTGCGCGACCCGCGCATGCGGGGGATCACCCTGTTCATGCCGGTCATCCAGCTCATGCTTTTGGTCTCGGCGGCGCGGTTGGATTTGACCCAAGCTCCGGTGGCCATTTTGGACCTGGACCGCACCTCGGAAAGCCGGAGTCTGGTTTCCCGAGTGGCCTCCAGTCCGTTCTTCCAAGTCAAACGGAATTTGTCGGCGCATTCCGAGATCGAGCCGCTGTTGCGCGAAGGCGTGGTGGTCTCGGTGTTGGAAATTCCCAAGAACTTTGGCCGTGAACTCAATGCCGGACGCACCGCCCAGGTTGGCGTGGTGCTCGATGGATCGGATGCCAACACCGCCGGGTTGGTCGGGAACTACCTCTCGTCCATCGCCCAGGAAATGGGAATGTCGCGGCTGTTGGTCCGCCAGCGCAAGCTGACGGGCGAGCCCCATTTTTCGGGAATCGCGCTTCGCCCCCGGGTCTGGTTCAATCCGGAACTCGAGAGCAAATGGTTCATGGTCCCCGCCGTGTTGGCCATGACCATCTTTTTGACGACCATCATGGCCTCCTCCAACGCCATCGTGAAGGAGCGGGAAATCGGAACCTTGGAGCAACTCATTGTCACCCCGCTGCGCGGTTGGGAGTTGGCCATCGGCAAGGTCGCCCCCTACTTTTTGACCAGCACCTGGGTGGTCACCATCGTCATGATTTTGGCTTGGCTGGCGTTTGGGGTCAAACCGTTGGGGAGCCTGTTCTTGCTCTACCCTGCCGTGTGGTTGTTCTTGTTGAGCTCGTTGGGAATTGGTCTGTTGATCAGCACCTTTGCCCAAACCCAGCAACAAGCCATGGTGATGGCCTCGTTTTTCATGATGCCGATGATGATCTACCTATCGGGGTTCACCTTCCCCATCCAAAACATGCCCAAGTGGCTGCAGAATTTGACCTATCTGATTCCGCTTCGCTACTTCCTCGTCTTGATCCGAGGAATTTATCTCAAGGGAGCCGGCTTCATGGACCTGTGGCGGGAATGGGCCATGGTGGCGGGTTACGGAATCACCGTGTCGACCTTGGCCATCTGGAGACTCGATCGCCAATTGAAATGATTCGAGGTGAAAAACTTTTTGGGGAAGTCTTTTTGGGAGATTAAACTTCAAAATATTGAACAACTTCGCTGCGTGTCATGAGAATTTGAGGAAGATCGATCGGAATGATCTACCAAAATCATGGCCCGCTACCCGCTGCGAGCCCGACTCAAGGACAGAATCGGCATTTTTTGGGGGACTCGTGAATCTTTCGGAACAACCCAAATCTCCATCGCACCCATCCCCAGAGAACTTGGTAAACAAGTCGGTTCAAAATCTCTCCTATTCCAAGCGAGAAAATCCTGTTTCGGCCCAAGTGGTGCTGGACTCCCTATTGGAAGGGTGCCAAATCATCGGATTCGATTGGAGATTTCTTTACATAAACGATGCCGCCGCCAAACA
>CAIKAA010000212.1 GCA_903825275.1 uncultured Fibrobacterota bacterium
GCCATGAAGTAGGGGTGGTTGTCCAATTCGATCATCTGCATGATCGGGGTCCCTGGAGCTTTTCCGGTGAAATGGAGGCCCGAGGTTTCCAGCCGTTCGACATAATCCGGATTGACTTCGTAGCGATGCCGGAACCGTTCGCGAATCCGGACGCTGTTGCCGTAAATCTGGCTGGCTTTCGAGCCTTTTCGGATCTCCACGTCGTGACCGCCAAGCCGCATGGTGCCGCCCTTGCGGGTGATCTGCTTCTGGCCCGGCAGGTAGCAAATCACCTTGTGGGGAACCGGCGAATCGGGACTTTCCACCTCTTCCGAATTGGCGCCAACCAGCCCGCAGACGTTGCGGGCGTATTCCACCACGGCCAGTTGCATCCCGTAGCAGATGCCCAAAAAGGGGAGTCCGGTTTCGCGGGCGTGCTGGATCAGCTTGATTTTGCCTTCGATGCCACGCGAACCAAAGCCACCGGGAATGATCAGCCCATCCACTCCGCTCAAGGCTTCGGCGGGGTCCTGGTCGCCTTTTTCGATTTTCGAGGTCTCGATCCAGCGCAATTGGACTTTGGCGCCCAAATGGGCTCCCGAGTGCTCCAAAGACTCGACCAAACTGGCGTAGCTGTCTTCCAAAGCGGTGTACTTGCCGCCGATCGCGATCTCCACCACCCGGTCGGGTGACGTGTTGTTCTTCTTGACCGCGGCGACCCATTGGGACCATTCGCCCAAAGCCGGGGGAGAGTAGATCCCGAGCTTCTTGTGGATGATGGCCGAGAGCCCTTCCTTCTCGTAGACCAACGGGATTTCATAGACCGATTCCACGTCGGGGCCGGAAATGACGCATTCCTTTTCCAGGTTCCCGAACAGGGCGATCTTTTCCTTGATGTGGTCGTCCAAATATTCCTGACAGCGGCCGATCACGACATCGGGATAGATCCCGTATTCGTTCAACAACTTGACGGTTTGCTGGCTGGGCTTGGACTTTTGCTCGCGCACGCCCGAGGGGACGGGAACGTAGGTGAGGTGCACAAACAGCATGTTTTCGGGGCCGACTTCGTGGCGCATCTGGCGCACAGCCTCGATGTAGAACAGGTTTTCAAGGTCGCCTACGGTGCCGCCGACCTCGACCATCATGATGTCGGCCTTTTCGTCGCGGGCGATCCCGTAGATCCGTTCCTTGATCACGTTGGTGGCATGGGGGATGAATTGGACGGTCTTGCCCAAAAAGTCGCCCCGGCGTTCTTTCTCCAAAATTTCCTGGAAGACCTTGCCCATGGTCAGATTCCAGCCGAATTTGCCCTGAATCCCCAAAAACCGCTCGTAGTGGCCAAAATCCATGTCCACTTCGCCGCCGTCGTCGAGCACGAACACTTCGCCGTGTTCGATGGGGTTCATGGTTCCGGGGTCGGTGTTCAGGTAGCCGTCGAGCTTTACGGGGACGATTTTCATTCGCGAGCAGAGCAAACGCCCGATCGAAGCCGCCGCGATTCCTTTGCCCAGCCCGGAGAGCACGCCGCCGGTTACGACGATGTACTTGGTGTTTGTTTTGTTCGCGCCGGACATGAAGAGTCTCCTTCCAACAATTCCAAAACGGATGAAATATGCTCCCTCCGATCGATCGCGGCACGGGCCCAATGTCCTTTTCGCACCTTTACCGGCATTCCGGCGGCCAATGCCCGCAGGGGTTCGATGCGCCGATCTGTCTCGATTTGGGGAATCGGAAGGCTTGCGAAGCGCGACAACGCCTGCAGCGAGCCGCCATAGACCCCCACGTGGATGGCGAAATTGCGGCGGGATGCATCGGAAGGAAGCTCCCGGAAAAAATCGAGGGCCAGGGACACTCGATGCTCGTCAAGATGTTGCCCGGGCATGACCCGGGACGTCTCGAAGGGCGAAAGTGGGCCAAAGGGCTTTCCCAGTTCGATCTTGACCACATCCTCATCCCATCGATCCCGATCGGTGAGGCCGGTGTCGGCGGCAGTCCAGAGGGCGATGGGGTCGGTGGGCAGAAGCTTGCAAAGATCGCACAGCAAGTCGAGAGGGAAAATGGGTTCGTCGCCTTGGAGGTTCACCACCCAAGGGGCGGCTAGTTGCTGGGCCGCCCAGGCGACGCGATCGGTGCCGGTCGGGAAAAGGGGGGTGAGAATGGTTTCCAACCCATGGGCCGTACAGGCATCGACGATGATCTGGTCCTCGGTGGCGACGACCACCCGCGAGAAGCAGTCGGCCTCGAGGGCGCGACGGGCCGACCGGACCACTAGCGGTATGCCAGCAATCTCCACCAGCGGCTTGCCGGGAAACCGGGACGAAGCCATCCGCGCCGGGACGACGCAGACGACTTCCTTCATGCCGCTCCGATCACCTTGGGGATCGCGAAGAAGCCTTCGACTGCCTTGGGAGCGTTGGAGAGGGCCAGGTCGCGGTCCAGACTTTCGTGAGGCTCGTCTTGACGCAGCGGGCGTTCGCCGCTGTCAGGATGCATCATGGGCGGCACGTCGGACAGATCCAGGCTCGACAGTTCGTCCATGTGATCCAAGATGTGCTCAAGCTTGGTCTTGAGAACGGGGATCTCTTCGTCGGCAATGTGCAGACGAGATAGGAGGGCGAGCTTGCGGATGGCGTCTTCGGTCAGTTCCATGGTAAGGGGTTAAGGTAGAAAAACGGAAGCGCGCGCCAGGGACCCTTCGGCTGGGCTCAGGGCAGGCTCCGCCCGACAGGGCCGGGACCGCGGCGTGGTGAAACCGCTGTAGGGATCGGGCATGCCCGATCCCTACAGATCGTACCACGACGTGGGCCCGGTTCACGACGGCCCGACCGCCGGGCCGCAGGCGCGGCGGGGGTGCCCGAACATGAACCAGAAAGCCCCGGTTCAGGATAGAACCGAGGCTGAAATGAGTGTTGACAGAAACTGACAGAATGCTAGGGGTTGGGCGTGATTGTGGCGAAGTGGAGGCCTTGGGGACCCAGGACCACGAGCTGGCCGCGCCAGAAGCAATAACCGGAAAGATATTGCTCGGGATAGGAGAGCCTTTGCCAAACGGTTGGACTTTCAGGAGACGCTAGATTCAGGCTGTAGGGTACACTCAAGACCAACAATTTTGATGTCAGTCGGATATCTAAGGCGTCAGTAACGGTCAAAACGGACTTTGTCGTGTCGCTGGATTCTCCAGGAATTAGAAATGTTCTAGTTGGATTTGGAATGTTCCAGAGGGAGTAACAGGTCCATGTATGCTGAGCATCAACGGATGCAAAGGACGCACCCCATTTCGGAGGGTTGAAATTGAAATCGGTTCCCCAACCCAATCCGAGGGTATCGATCTCCGGCGAGACTTTGATGCCTTCGAACGAATATCGCATTTCCGAGATGGCAGAGACACCTTTCATGCTCGTATACCGATTGAACCACCGAGAAGAGGGGAGCAATCGAAGTTCGTTTAGGACGACCTTAAGTTGAATCGCAGTCGTCTGCTTGGATTGGGTTGGGATGGAAATGGAGTCCCAATGAATTCCATCTTCGCTGGAAAGTAGATGGATGGTGTCGAACACAGGTAAGAACAGTCTGGTAGAATCGAAGAAGGACCCCGCTGCAAATCCGGGAAGGGAATCGATCAGTGTATCTCCAGAGAGAATGCCGCGAGCGATCCAGATTTTGCCGTTGCAGAACACTGGTGCTGCATCGGTGTCGTTTCGGATAGACAGAATGTGTCTGGATACCGTTCCATCTGGGTGGGCGATGCGAAGAACAGACTTCGAGTTATTCTCGATGAAATCCCACTCATTACTTGCCAGGGCGACCCCGGATTTCAACGTATCAAGTGTGCCACCGGAATTGGTCAATGGAATGAAGGAATTCCACGCCACATTCCACCTTTTGGCCAGTGCGGGACTTTTCGCATGAAGCATCACTTTGTTCCAAAGCGGTCCTGGAGGAGCATGCCCCGTCGCGCTTGCCCCAACCCAATAGGTGAGGTCCATTTCTGTGGAATCGTATCGGCTGGGTGTCGATCCGAACCCCCCAAAAACAGTGTCGTTGAAATTGGCGGATTCGGAATATCCTCGTTGAGGCGGTTGGAGCCATGTAGCCGGACCATCCTGCCGATAAATCACATACCCGGCTTTCCGAGCATATGCCGTGTCTCGCCACTTCACCGTGACCACTCCCGAAAGTGAATCGTAACTCGCGACAATTCCTGTCACCAAAGGCAGGCCGTTGTACACCAAGTCAATTGTTCCGATGTCCAAGGTGCTGTCGGAGTAGGCGCGAATCTCGCGGAAGGTAGGAGTGTATTCGGGCAAAAGGCTTGCGGCCACCAATTCCATTCGGCCAGCGGGAACTCCCGACAGCTTGAAGAAGCCGGTGGAATCGACGTTGGCGAACAGGTTGGTCCTCATCAAATGGGTCCAGGCGATGGAGGGCGAGTGCATGGGTTGCACCCGGATGTGGCCTGTCAGGGTACCGGTGGGCCGCAAGGTGTCGGTGGGAATGAGCACCGTATCGCCGTCGGAAAAGAGCGAGTCCAAGAAGATGGCCCGGTGGCTGGTGTCGTCGGCCAACAAGCTGTAGTAGCCTCGCTTGAGATGGAGGGAAACTTGGCCATTGGGATCGACCACCGTCTGGCTTACGGGAAGGGTGTCGTTGGGGTTTTGATTGGCCGCGAAGACGCGCACCCTCGCGCCCGCCGCGACCTTGCCGTTGGCCTGATAGAACGTGCCCTTGGAGTGGGTTTCGTTGTTGGTGCCGGCGACATTGGTGGATGTGTCGCAAGCAGAAATGGCAAAAAATGTCGGGAGCAGAGCTCCCCATTTGCGGGCGTTCATGGCTGGAACTCCTTGGAAGTTTTCTTGAGGGGGATCAGGGAGGTTTGAAACAGGCAGACTTCGGTGGGTGGAGCTGTGTCCTTGTGGACCATCGAGCGGATTTCGGCGCGCATTTTTTCCAGTTTGCGCTCGACCTGTTCGGCGACAGATTTTGACACGGAGATGACGTTGGTGGCCACCAACCGCTCGGGAGCGTCTTTGGCCAAGAGGCTCTTTTGGGCGAGCTCCAGGTGCTGGAGCTGGAGTTGGACGATCAAGTCGTCGCGGGTGCCTTCGGGAGTGGTGATGGAGGTTTCGGTGGGCTTCCAAAACCCCTCCTCGGTTTGAACAATCAAGCCGAGTTCTGCCAACAGGTCCAGCGAAGTGCGGACCTGCCCTGGCGTGAGACGCGGGACGATTTCCTTGGCCAGTTCGCCGGGTTCGTCGCGGTAATTTCCGGTGTCCAACAAGGCCCGGATCGCTCCATGGCGCCAATCGCGGAAGAATTCCATCTGTTTGCCTTCCAGCACGGTGCGCGGCGTGCGGTTCAGGGCCACGACTTGGTCGAAGGCCAGCTCCCGTTCTTCGGTGGTGGTTGCCTGGTTGAAGCGAACCAAACTCCGAAAAAATTGGGCTTGATCGCGGTCCAGTTCGAGCAGAATAATGAAGCGCTCCACAAAGGTCGCCGTCAGAGTGCGACCGGCCACGATGTCGGGATAGAAGCTTCGGGTGTTGGGAAGCCCCAATCGACGGTGGACCTCGGCTCCGGTGTAGCGGGGGTCTTCGGCCTTTTTGGCGGCAAGCCAGTCGGCCAGGTAGCGGCGGAAGTCGTTGTAGGCGTAGAGATTTGGAGAACTCATGTTCCTTATAATAAGAGGCTTTCTGGGGAAAGGATAGGCCTTGTGTGTGCATGATTCGTAGAAGCACAATCTTCGGGCTGCCAGGGGTGGCGCCGTTGTAGCCATTGTTGCCGTTTTTAGGGGCGAGGCATGCCTCGCCCCTAAAAAACGCCGCCCCAATCGCGATGGTCGCCCGATCGCAGGGGGGCAATCTATTCGGGTCTTCCAATGCCAGGGTTGGATTGGAGGGAGGTGGAGGGTCCCGAAACCCACGAATTGGATTTCGGCGGGGTTACTAACCAGATAGTGTTCCATTGCGGCCACAGTCGATTGGAGATCCGATGTTTGCTGGGTCAATGGCGAAAATTTCCGAAACGCAATGGTGCCTGGTTAGTAAACACCCATATGGAAGTGGGTATATTCCTGTTGATGACCAAAACCATGCACATCGAATACGACGATGCTTTTCTCCTCTCGGCGGGAATGGCTTCTGTGGAATTCGAACGAGAAGCGCGTTTTGCCATGGCAGGAAAGCTCTTTGAACTGGGGCGATTGACCTCCGGGCGTGCGGCGCAACTCTGTGGGATGCAGCGGGTGGAATTTCTGCTATCCCTTCCTCGAATCGGGATCTCTCCGGTGAATTTGACCGAAGAAGACGCCGATCATGAGATCCGTTTTGCCCAATGTCCGTAGATCTGGTCTGCAATACAGGGCCAATCCTTGCCTTGGGGAAGATGGGAGTACTGGAACATCTTCCTAGGATGGGTCTGAAAATTGTCTTTCCGAGCGCCGTCGCCAAAGAGCTCGATTCTGGAGCCGATGCGGGCTTTCCTGTGATTCGGCCCGCTTGGATCCCTGTGGTCGATCCTTCGCGAAATCCGGCATTCGAATTCTCGCTTGATCCTGGAGAGGCTGCGGTCTTGGAACTGGCTCTTACACTTGGAGTGCAGCGAGTCTGCATCGATGAATGGCGTGGACGTCGAGCGGCTATCGCCTTAGGTCTACAGGTTACCGGTTCACTGGGGTTGCTCGGTCGAATGCGGAGCCTTGGATTGATCGAATCGCTTGAGGGTCCGATAAATCGGGCATTGGAGGCTGGTGTTCGATATCATCCAGATCTCTTGGAACGCTTTCTACAGGCGATGAACTGAGTCAAAAAATGTTCAAGGTCTATCACACCATTTGTGGGCCCCGGTTCGTGCGGTGTGGGGGTTGGGGAGAGCCAACGACGATGGCCATGAATACCATGCGGTTCCGAGCCTCTGGTGAACCAGATCCCGCCCCGTGGGAATTACTAAGGTTTCCCAAGCCATGCACCACCACCGCCGCCATTCCACGAGCAGGCTGAACGCTCAGAGACGCTTGCGACAGAAAATGACATCGCTCCCCAAAAGTCCACTAACTACAGTCAATGAATCCCACCGAGGTTCCCCATGAAACGCTCCTTTGCACTGCTCACCCTTCTAGCCTTGTACAGCCTTCCTTGCCGTGCGGACGTATCGGGTACGGTGACCGATCGTGCGGGAAATGGCCTTGCGGGCGTGGGCGTAACGCTTTCGCTGGCAGGCACCAGTACCACCACGGATGCGACCGGGGCGTGGTCGTTGGCTACGACAGGAATTGACGCGCGACCTGTTTCCAAACCGCTCACGCGTTGGACGGGGAATGCGGTGGAAGTGAACCTTGCTGAACCCGCCATGGTTTCGGTGGAGGCGTATGACCTCAAGGGTGCCCTGCAGGGGCGTTTGCCCAGCATGCACCTGGGCGCGGGGGCGCACACCCTGCCGTTGGCGCTGGCTGGGTCGGGGATGGTGGGTTTGCGGGTTACGGTGAACGGGCGGCCGGAAACGATTTTTGCGGTCGGGACCGTTGTAGGGATCGGGC
>CAIKAA010000213.1 GCA_903825275.1 uncultured Fibrobacterota bacterium
ATCCTCTGGGGATTTGCGTTTTTCTTGGGAAGCCTTCTTTTCGCCGCCCTCCCCGATGCCGGTAGCTTGTCTCACCTCAAGATGGACAATCTCGGGACGGGACGAGTTTGCCGGGGCCTTCCCAACCTTCCTCCGATCCGGATTGAATCTGCCACTTGGCTGGTGTCTGGTGACCCGAACACGGTTTCGGCATCCAGGCTGGCTCTGGGAGGCCGCCAAGCCATTTTGCGCGATAACCCTGGACAAGTACTTGTCCGAATCAGCACCGGCTCCACACCACCTCCAGAAGACACCACCGGCACAAAGCAGATCGAATCTTCCAGCGGGCCCATCCTCGAAGACATGGTCCGTTCCATCCCCCTGGCCGGTTCGGACAGTCTTCGGCTGAGGATTCTTCACGGATTGGTCCACCGGTCGATTCGCTACAACCGCCAATATTTTCCGGGAACCACTCAAGAAATCTTGGACCGCGGCACCGGGGACTGCAAGGCCTACGCCCAAGTCTTTTGCGCAGGTGTGCGCAGGTTGGGCTATTCCGCACGAGTGGTGCATGGACTGTTGGCGGCGCCCGACGGATTTTACGCCCATGCTTGGGTGACGGTCCGAACCACTTCTGGTTGGCAAGATTGGGATCCGACTTCTTCAGACCCTTACCCCGACGCCCGATACCTTCGATTTTCGACTCCCAAAGAGGCCGGAGGGGCTTTTGATGGCGAACTCGCCATCTTCGCGCTCGATTCCATCTCGGTCTTTCCCGAACAAGGCGGTACCTTTTAGCCGTGACCAGGTCGAACGCCCTAAATGGTCCAAACATCGTCTTGCCCTCCGGCGATCGTCTGGGACCCTTCACGCTTCTCAAGCTGATTGGCAAGGGATCGATGGGGGCCGTTTATCTTGCCTGGCAAGAGGGCCTGTCGCGCCAAGTCGCCGTCAAGGTCTTGATGAAGGACCGGTTCGACCAACTCATCACGGCGGAGCGTTTTTTACAAGAGGCAGAGACTGCAGCCAACTTGAATCATCCGAACATCGTGACCGTTTTCGGCCAGGGCGAACGGGAAGATTGTTTTTGGTTTGCGATGCAATTCATCGAAGGCCCTTCGCTGGCCGAATGGTTGCGGCGTCGATCCAAGCACCCCATTCCCTCCAAACGGCCAATCCTTCTGGCGGAAATCCGCGACCTCGCCCGCCAGCTGCTCGAGGCGCTGGCCCATGGTCATGCCTCGGGAGTGATCCATCGCGACATCAAGCCGGAAAACATCCTTTGGGCCGGATCCACCGGTCGCGCCATCATCACGGACTTCGGGCTGGCCTGTGTGAATTATTTCTCCCACGAGGTGGAAAAACACTTCATTCTCGGATCCCCCCTTTACGTTTCCCCCGAGCAGGCGCGTGGCGATGACCTCGATGGACGAGCCGATCTCTTCTCGTTGGGGTGCGTCCTTCTCGAGTTGACCCTCGGGTACCTCCCGGTACGCGTGGAGCGACCCGAAAAAATTTTCCGCACTCGAGCTTCTGAAGATCCCCGCATGTTTACGGGCATGCCGCGAAGCCTCAATCCATTGATTCCGGAAACTTGGGACAACTTCTTGCGCAAAGCCTTGGCTCCCGCACGAAGCCTTCGTTACCGGGATGCCAACGAAATGATCGAAGCCCTCTCTCGGGCACTTTGACAGGAGAGCCGAACGAAATGGTGAAGACCCAAAAGGACAAACCGGAACCTGAATCGATCCCCACCTTTTTGAAGCGTCTGGAAAAAGACGACCCCAAAGTCATGACCGATTTTTGTCGCTGGGCCTCCAGCTCCAGCCGCTCGGCCAAGGAGATCGAAGGAATCCACGAATTCATTGAAGAGGCGGAACACCGAATCCGCAATTCACGATCCAAATTGGATCGCGTCGAAGCCGCCGAGCATCTGTTGAAGCTTTTGCGGGAAGAGAGTCGTCGGCTGGGCATGCACGAACGATTTTTGGCCACCATCTGCGGGGCTTTGTGCACGTATTTCCAAAATCGCAAAATCTGGGATCCCGCCGTGCAGGCTTGCGAATTTTTGGTGGGTCGCGCCATCACCGACGAGGACGGCGTGGGCTTCCATGAACGACTTGATTGGCTCTACCGCCAACGAGCCAAAAAATCGACCGAATAAACCACCCCTGACACCAAAGGTGCCCTGCCGG
>CAIKAA010000214.1 GCA_903825275.1 uncultured Fibrobacterota bacterium
CGTCGATCTCGAAGGCGATGGTCGCGACGGGGCAACCTTCGGCGGCTTCCTTGATCTCGGATTCGAACTTCGAAAAGTCAACGCCAGACTTGACGATCATTTTATCCGGAACTTCAAACACGGTGTCCGCAACCGCTTCGCAGGCTCCACACATCGTGCATTCGTTCTCGGTTTCGTCGAGCCAAACTTTGGTGATGGCCATGGGGCACTTCCTTTCATCGGATGGTGAGAGATTCAAAATCAGAGAGTGAAAAAGGTAGCTCTTTTGGCTCGCTTCGATAAGCAGTTGACGACACGAAAGTGTTAGAATCTTCCTCGTGACAAGCACGTTACCTCTTCTGATCGCAGCCCTATCGATTCTCTCCAGCAAGGAGTCCCAAAGAATCATTCTCCCCAACGCCTCCGGCAGCGAAGCAGCCTCGTATGATTCGACCAAGCCCCAGCCGCTTCCAAGGGGCACGAAACCAGACACAACGTCATCAATGGCGAGGAATGATTTTACGCCAGTGGACAGCACAGAGGTTCTTTCGTCCCCCCACCCCAAGGCGGTGACGGAACATTTCGACGATTCATCCCCAAAACAAGCTGCGGGTCGACATGGGAAAACCAAAACCCCAACGGATCTGATTCCTGGGGAGGTGGGGTATGCTCGATTGACCGATTCCATCGGCTTTCTTTGCGGGGTCCAGTCCTTCAAATCCCTGGTCTGGAAGTCCCACCAAGGCCCTTTGGTCTTGAATGGCACGGTCATCCTTGGGCCGGGCACAACGCTGACACTGGAGGCGGGCACCAAAATTCTCGTGGGGGCCAGCGACTCTTGCCCGGAACCCGGCACCACTCCTGGAGGGAGAAACATCGCCCTAGTCGTTCGAGGGGGAACCCTCAAGGTGCTGGGCAAGCCGCGAAATCCAGTCCTATTCAAACCTTTGGCCAAAGGAAAAGGCTTTCTTTGGCAAGGGATCTTGGCCCAAAGGGCATCCCTGGACCAAAATGCGACCTTGCGTTGGATCGAGCTTTCCGACGCCTCCGTGGGCATCTCGTTCGTGGCGGGAGCGGGTCGGGTCGAGCATGCCGTGATCGAGCGTTGCGGGATCGGCATTTCGTCCATGATGGGAGCTAGCCCTTCCATCCACCATTGCGTGATTTCGGGCAGCGTCCTCGCGGATGTTGTCTCCAGCCATTCTTCCACGCGAATTCGATCTTCGATTTTCGTGGATGGACACGGAGATGGAATCCGATTCGACGGCATCGGGTTGTCGAAAATCACCACCTCCTGTTTTTGGAACCATTCTGGCACGGATCTCCTGAGACCTCCTCGGACCGTAGGGGATTGGAAAGGCGATTCCGTGCCGGACCCGTATGGGAATCTGCATTGCGACCCCATTTTTCGCGGCTCCGCTTCCCATGAACAACGCATGGCCCAAGATCGCCAAAAGGGATCCAAACAACCCTGGTGGAAGCCTTACCACCCTCCGACGCCGCCTCCCGGATGGGGCCCATGGGCGCTTTCCCCCTTCAGTCCCCTGCTGGACAAGGGGGAAGGTCCCCCTTGTTTCGATCCCGACCATTCCCATTGCGACATTGGGTTGTGGAGTGGCCTATAGAAGCTTCCAAGATTCCCCTCCGGCGGCGGGAAGGCGATCCTCCAACCCCATTCACCACGAGGATTCGCCAGTCGATTCGAGGGGACGAAGTGCGACCTAGGAATGCGGCTTCATGTGCCGCACCCCGAACACGAAAATCGCGGACCCACCTTTGGACGTGAGCACGGGCCCCACCAGTGTCCAATCGCGGAACCGGAACCGTCCGTCCAAAAATCCGACGGGAGGTGTTTGCAACAGGTGTCCGAACACTTCCTGGAATTCCGGGCGCCCTTGCAGGATTCCGCAAATCGTGTTGGCGACCTCTCCCAAGGCATCGATCCAGATTTCGTTGCTGAAGTCGGGACGCAACTCGCGGCGCAATCGATTTTCCGCCGAGACCAGGCATTGGCATTGCCATCGCGCGCTGGTAAAGCCAACCGCGCCTCCGGTTTCAATCACCATGGAAAAGTCCGGGGTTGGCAACCATCCCGAACCGGCCACGACGGGCATGCCCAAGACCTCGCGCATGGCTTGGAGGGCACAAAGCTTGAAGGTCGGGACCAGCTGGTGCAGGATTTCTCCGACCGTGGAATCGATCCCGTCAGGTTCAGCTAGGGACGATCCCAAATTCCCGGGCATCAGGGATTCACTTCCTCGGCCATTTTCCAACAGTCACGTCCCGATTCCTTTGCGGAATAGAGAAGACTATCCGCCTGGTGCAAGAAATCTTCTGCGGAAGAAATCAGGGAAGGAATTTCGCACGAGACACCCAAGCTTATGGTGACGATTCCCGACGGGTGTTGGGGATGGTTGATGGCGCATTCCCGCACGCCAACCCGCAGTTTCTCGGCCATTTCGGCGGCTTTGGGCCGGTCGCAATTCCACAAGAGAACGACGAATTCCTCGCCGCCATATCGGGCAACCAAATCGTCTTCGCCATCCACCACCGACTCGAGCTTGCGGGCCACTTCCTGAAGACAGCGATCGCCTTCCTGGTGACCGAGACTGTCGTTGAGCTTCTTGAAAAAGTCGATGTCGATCAGGATCAGGGCAATCGGCGCCCCTTCCCCCGCAGATCGACCCCACATGTAATCGAAATGCTCTTCAAACCGTCTCCGGTTGGGAATGCCGGTCAGCCCGTCTCGGACCGATTGCTCTTGCAAGCGATGATTGGCCTCTTGGAGCAGATCGGCCATCCGCACTCGCCCGGAGTCCTTCTTGATGCGCTCTTCGAACCGGTCGACCAAGCGACGGAGCGAGATTTTTTCCAGATGGATTTCGCCGATTCGCCGGACCCAATCGGCCAACATCGGCGCGTTTTGGGAGGACAGATTCATGGGTAGGGGAAGCTTCTCGGTACACAGACCATCTTCCAGAAGCCAAGGCCACACCGCTTCCGCCCCGGCGTCGTAGAGAACCAACAGGATGTCTCCCGAGGGAAGAACCGGTTTCTCCTGGCCTTCCAGGACCATCAACCACCCCGTTGCGTTCTCCGCAACGGTCAATTCTTGTCGCAAAGCCTCGGCGCCCTCTTGAGCGGAGAGGATCGCGACCCGACAAAGTCTGGATACTGGGTTCACCACACCCAGAGTGTATCGTTTTTCGATCCAAAAGGCACGTCCCAACCTTCACGAATCGGACATTCCAGAAAAATCGGCAAAAAACCCGGTCCGGGGTGGTCAAATCGAAGCCGCCAAGCATGCAGATGGAGCAGCTCCCCCCCCGTCAACCGAATCCAGTCCTCCACCGAATCCCCCTTGGCCCTCGATTGGTAGGCCAAACCTCCCTGTCCGTCGTAGAGTGGGTCCCCGACAAGGGGGTGCCCCATCGATTCGCAATGGACGCGAATCTGGTGCATCCGCCCCTGGTGGGGGAGAGGCCACGACCCAAGTTCCCCGGCCTTGGGGATCCGGACCGATTGGGCGAACCAGGGTGCGCGCCTCTTTTCCACCGGAAACCACCGCTTGGCGGATGGGGATTTCGCCATCTCCCGCTGGCCCGATCGCTCCCTCGATCTCCTTGGCCTCGAGAAGCTCCCCGTGCAGCAAAGCCAGGTATTGCTTGGCAACCGCGCGGCGCATGAACGCCTGGTTCAGCCAGCTCGTCAGGAGAGGACCACGGGCGAACAGGACCAATCCCGAAGTCTCGCGATCGAGTCGATGGACCGGTGACCAGCCTTCGCCAAACATTTTTCGCACTTGCCAGACCAGGGTCTGTCGAAAAATCCGCGGAGTGGAATGCATGGGCATTCCCGACGGCTTGGAGATGGCCATCCAACTTTCGCTCATGGCGACCACCTTCCAGTGGGTGGGCACTTCGGGCTCGCGGTACTCGCCATGCACATACCCGATTGCTTGGTCGCGCGCGACGGTCCGCTGGGTATTTTGTTCCACCACACCGCTCACGCTCACGTCACCCGACAAAATCCGTCGTTCCCACGTCGCGCGATCCTGGTAGGCGAAGCGCGATGCGAGATAATCGATCAGACAATTTCCGTCGCGATCCGCGGGAACCTTGCTCGTGAACACATAGGGGCCGTCGTCACCGGGAAGCAATGCCATCAGTAGTCTCCCTTCACGAGAACCGACCGGATCCGAAGTTTCCAACAAGCCACATTGGCCCATGTCCCCAAATCAAAGAACAAACGCCGACCATGAATTCATGGAAGGCGTTGGAATCCACCCATCCTGGGTGGGAATGGACCTTCAACAGATCCCGGTCGAGCTCAGGAGAAATTTTCGACGACGTCCACCAGACCGTACTCCAAAGCCTCAGGCGCGGTCATGATGTTGTCCCGATCCGTATCGGCTTCCAGCTGTTCCAGGCTCTTGTTGGAGGCATCGGCCAGCAACTGGTTCAGCTCGCGGCGGATGCGCAACATCTCTTCGGCCTGGATTTGGATGTCGGAAGCCGGACCGTACATGGTTCCCGAAATCAAGGGCTGGTGGATCATGACCCGGCTGCGCTTCCAGGCATAGCGCTTGCCCTTCTTTCCATAGGCTGCGATCACCGCGCCCATGGAGGCCGCCTGGCCCATGACTACTGTCACCACATCGGACTTCACCGCGTCCATGGCGTCCAAAATCGCGGTCCCCGAGGTGATCACGCCACCGGGGCTGTTGATCAACAACACGATGTCGTCGTGGTTCAACGTGTCGAGGTAAAGGAGTCGGGCCACGACTTCCTTGGCCGACTTGTCATCCACCGCACCCCAAACGAAGACCCGCCGATTCTTGAGAAAGCTCTCGGCGAGTTTCTTCTCAAGACTTTCTTCCTTCTTCTCTTCCTTGCCTTCCCCGTCCGGGCAATGGGAATCGTCGTCGTCGTCGTCCAGCTTCCAGGGGGTCTTGTTCATTGGGTTCACTCCTCGTTTCGTCGGTGTCCGAAGGGGATCAAACTACTAACCCAAGCCCAAGAGCCCAGGTCTTGGCGAGGGAACCTGGCGTTCAAGGCTTTCTAACGGACCAGGAACCTCCCTCAGTAGCAAAGCCAATCGACAGAAAGGGCTAGAGATCCGAAAAAGTTCGGCCCTTGGTGGACCCAGGTTCTGTCTGGAGTCATCTCCCCGCCTCGGATCAACAGGCCGAGGACTCCATCCAAGCCCAACGAGAGATGTTCGGTCATTCCCAGGTGATAACCTGCATCCCACCCGACCCCCGCAGCCTCGAAATCCAGTCCCTGGGCCAGCATGCCCATCCCCAGCGTGAATCTGTCTGGAAGCTCCCCTTGGGAATCCCCCCAAAGAATGCTCTGAATGCCAAGGTACTGGTAGGTGGTGTTCCGCGCAAACAGCGCGCTGTAGGTCAATTCGACGGCGACATTTTGGTTGATCCCCGCTCCCAAACCAGCCTTGAAAACGGGGACGTTGAGAGGGTTTGGCGAGCTCAGTGACTGGCTGAGCAAAGCCCCCGCTCCTCCACCAATTCCCAGCAGAAAGCCTTGGCGCTGGCCATTCCAGCAGTTGGAGGCCGAAGCCAGGACCAATACGAGAAAGAGGAGCTTTCGTTTCATAGATGCCGCTTTCCTAACCCTTCCCGCTAGGAGGGACTTCAGCCTTTAAAGGCCCAGACTGGTCCTGTTGGGGTATCGGTCACCACTACCTGGAGATCGGCCAACAGCTTCCGGATTCGGTCGGCTTCGGGCCAGTCCTTCGATTCGCGGGCTTGGGTGCGCGCGGCCACCAGGGCGTCGATGTGCGCGCTTTGGTCGGCATCGACGATCGCAGGGGGTGGATCTGGCAGATCTTGGGCCAAATCCAGTCCCAGCACAGCGTCCCAATCCAACAACAAGCGACCGCGCTGGGCTTCGGTGAGGTTGCCGTCGCGGGCCAGGCTTTGGGCGATCCCCAACGCCTTGGGAATGTTCACGTCCTGCCCCAAGGCTTCTTCGAACTGGGCCTGCCAACCCTTCTGGCCTTCGGAAAATTCATGGACAGAATCCGTCTCGCCTTGGCGAGATCCATTCCAAGCATCCAACAAGGGCTTTAGGCGCCGCCGGAAAGCGCGGTGGGCATCGCGGGCGGCTTCGAGGTTGGGCCACGAGAAGGTCAGGAATTTGCGGTAGTGGGCGGTCGCACAGAAATAGCGGTAATCCAAGGCGTGGAAGCCGCGGTCGATCAAGACCTGCAGGGTCAAGAATTCTCCCGACGACTTGCTCATCTTGTCCGAATCCTCGGTCTTCAAGAATTCGTTGTGGATCCAGAACCGGGCAAAGGGTTCGCCGTCATGAGCGCATTCGCTCTGGGCGATCTCGTTGGTGTGGTGGACCCGAATGTGGTCGGTGCCGCCACAGTGGATGTCCAGGGTGCGACCGATCAAGGCCGTGCTCATGGCGCTGCATTCCGCGTGCCATCCGGGAAAGCCCACGCCCCAGGGACTGTCCCATTCCATGGCGCGGCGCTTGTCCACCGGGGAAAACTTCCACAAGGCAAAGTCGGACGGGTTCTTTTTGTCCCCCAACTCCACGCGCACGCCAGCCATGAGCTTGTCCAGGCGCAAACCTGCGAAATCGCCGTAGGCCGGAAATTTTTCCGTGTCGAAGTAAAGTCCGTCCGAAGTGCGGTACACAAAACCGCGCGATTCAAGCTCCTGGACAAGCTGGATCTGCTGGGCGATGTAATCAGTCGCCTTGGGCCAATGGCTGGGCTGCAACAGGTTCAAACGCTGCCAATCCAGCAGGAACGCGTTGGTGTAATGGGCCGCGATCTCCCACACGGTGCGGCCTTCGCGGGCGGCACCCTTTTCCATCTTGTCGTCGCCCTCGTCAGAATCTGACGTCAAGTGACCCACGTCCGTGATGTTCACGACATGGTTGACGCGGTATCCTGCGTATTCCAGGCTCCGCCGCAAAAAATCTTCGTTCACGTAGGTGCGAAGGTTCCCGATGTGGGCGTAGTGGTAGACGGTGGGTCCGCAGCAATACATCCCGACCACGCCGGGATGGAGAGGTTCGAAACTCTGGAGCCGACGCCCCAAAGTGTTGTGGAGCGAAAGCTTCATCGCGTTCAGCCCAACAATTGGACCGAGCGGGTCCCCTTTTCCACGCGCCCGATGCGCTGTACCGTTTCGCCCGAATCGGCCAAGCGCTGGGCCAGTTCGTCGGCGCGTTCGGCTGGAACGAACACCAACATGCCGATGCCCATGTTGAAGGCGCGGTCCATTTCGGCGCGTTCGATCTCGCCGATTTCCATGATGTGGCGAAAGAGAGCGGGCACTTCCCAAGCATCGCGGTCGATCACGGCATCACAGGTCTCCGGGAGAACCCGTGGGATGTTTCCCTGAAAACCGCCGCCGGTCAAGTGGACCAGGCCGTGGATGGCCTTTTCCTCCACCAATGGATGAACCGACTTGAGGTAGGAGCGGTGGGGTGCCATCAAGGCCTCGCGAAGGGTCCCGTTCAACCCGTCCAAGCGGGCTTCGAGGTCCAAACCGGCCTTGTCAAAAAAGACCTTGCGCGCCAGCGAGTAGCCGTTGGTGTGCAGGCCCGCGCTGGAAAGTCCCAAAATCACGTCGCCCGGCGCGATTCGAGATCCATCGAGCAGGTTTTCACGTTCCACCACACCCACGATGTACCCGGCCAGATCGTACTCGCCATCGGGATAAAACCCTGGCATTTCGGCGGTCTCGCCGCCGATCAACGAGGCTCCGTTTTCACGGCAGGCTTTGGCGATGCCCTCGACGATTCCTTCCACCACGCCGTCTTGGAGGCGACCGGTGGCGATGTAATCCAAGAAGAACAAGGGCTTGGCGCCTTGGACCAAAATATCGTCCACGCAGTGGTTGACGATGTCTTGGCCCACCGTGGTGTGGATTCCCGACTGGAACGCGAGTTTGAGCTTGGTGCCCACCCCGTCGCAGCTGGAGACCAGCACCGGGTTCACGCCCAGGTTGCGGGCATCGAAACACCCGCCGAATCCACCAAAACCACCCAGAACGCGAGGTCCAAAGGTGCTCTTCACGGCGGCGGCGATGTTGTTCTTCACTTTGTCAGAACGGTCGAGTGAGACTCCGGCCTCGGCGTAATTCATGGATGGTCGTTTCCTCTGAGACAAAAGGGGGAATAAAATACATCACCAGTCCCAAATTGGGTCACGAGATCTTTGCGACCAAATTTCAGTGCCGGACCAATCAGTCGGGATGACGAACTCGGGGCAGCATCGCCAACCGCTGGGTCATCTCCAGACTGCGGGAGGCCGCGCGGTTTTCTTCCTTCTCCTGTTCCGAGGCAAAGGTCCAACGCATGTCCGCACGAACGTAGGCACCCGAAAGATTCAGAGATAAGGGACCGATGGTCCGATCCACCAACGTATTGGTTGAATCGTAGGTTTCCGTTTCCCGCCGCCCGATCCCGCCGACCTTTCCGAGGTCCATCTCATCGGAGGTCAGCACTCGCCATCCCAGTTGCCCCTCTAGATTCAGTCGCCGGGCCAGATTGATTCTGCCACCTACATAGGCGGTTGCCAGCAAAGCGTTGGTGTAATTCCAGCTATTCTCAAGGTAATAGTAGGTGATATTGTTGGAGCCATCCAAGGACTGAACTTGGTAGTATGGATTCTTGATGCCAACAAGGCCCACCCCAACGGAACCTCCCAAAAGCAAGTTGATGGGTGATTCGTTGGGTAGCATCGCGACATCGATGGACATGTCGATGGGAATCACTTGATATTTGTAGCTGGAGTAGACCTTCCAGGCTTGGGCTTTGGCGATATCGCTTCCGTCGAGCAGTTGATATCCGGCATTCAAACCAACATGCAACCTGGAGTACGCCACGCCAAAACTCAGACCTGCAGCGGGGACCACGGGAAGAAAATTGTCCATGGAATAATTTGTTGCATTTCGGCTGCGGTTGAAGATGTTGTTCAAATCATCCGTATTCACCATATACATCCCCAGCCAAGCCCCGAAATACGGTTGGATCTGGCTGGCCACTCGGTCTTCGTCCCAGGCGCCGACGACGGA
>CAIKAA010000215.1 GCA_903825275.1 uncultured Fibrobacterota bacterium
AGAGCCTATCCGTAAATAGCGATTCGCCCTGCGATCGGCTGCAAAGCCGCTGGTCTGCTTCAGGCTCGTTCACCGTAGTTGGGTTCACTACGCCTCGCTCGCCTTCATTGACCAGCAACTTTTCGCTCGATCTCGGAATCGAAGCCTATTTACGGATAAGCTCTAAGAAACGGATCGGGAAGATTTGGATCGATTGGAAGAGGTCGTGCCATTCCCCGCATCGCGAGGATTCTACGGCCCGATTCAGCCACGGCTTGGTAAAGGAAATGCGCCGATTCGGTTTCTCCGGCAAGCTGCAGGACCATCGCCGCGGCTTGGGCCGAGGAGATTCGTTCGGGATCGTCGCTTTGCCGAACGGTCCAGGCCGTGGCATTTCCGACCGGCAGAATCCGCCGGAGCAGGGGGCGGTTTTGCAACACTCTGGCGATCCGGCTAGCCTGGCTCCATGTGCCGTCGGGAATCACGACCTGCGACGAGCCGGACAAGTCGTCTGGGGTGAGTGGGGTGGCGTCGACCGACGGGTAGAGCAGAATGGTGTCCTCAGGAAAGGGCGGTGGATCCGTTCGAGACCACGGAATAATGGATGCTGTTGACAAAATCCGACAAGCGAGGCGGGCGCTGTTGGTGGGTTTTTGCGCTTCTTGGGTATGCTGCAGGAAAAGAAAACGGGTTCTTGGTGCGTACACCGGAAAATCAGCGCAGAAGCAAAGGTGTTGGTGGACGCCGCAAATGGAGCAGCGGGGAATAGAATTCATTGCCGGATAGACGCGTCTCATGAGTGGGCCTAAAATAACCGCCCAAAATCCCCCCTCTGCGCTTGGCCGAATCTTTACTGCTGTGGTCGAAAGACCACGATGGATCCATCATCAACCTGATCCAAATGGAGACTCATCCCCTCTCGTTCGACAAGAAAGGCTTTCGAGCCGAGAGAAAGGACCATCTTTCCGCTCAAGTAGCTAGCCAAGTCAGGATCCAATTCCGAATTCAACAACTCGCCTTCCTGGAAGGTATGAAGCTTCCAGGAGTAATCGTGGCCATCCAATGGCGTACCAGAGGACCAAGTGTGGTCGGCGTTCAAGGTGATCAGAGTATCCAGGATTTGATGGTTCATACAGGTGTCGGATGGTTTCCATGTTCCCACGAGGGTTTGGGGGTCGGAATCGATCGCATTCATGGTGTACGATGCCACCATCACGATCAGATTTGCACCCACCGTGTCGATGCGGATCCAGCCGTCTGGATTGTAATGTGTCAAGCGACCTCGCATGGAATCTATATGCCACCTCGAGCCAGAATGGTGGGATAACCTTCCGGCAATCTCGAGGTTCGTGGTATCCCACTGGTTGCCACGCATCTCTAGTTCGATCATGTAAATGCTGTCGGGACCGGGAAAGGAAAGTTCGAGTTTTTCGGGCGAAATGCTCGAAGAAAGGTTCGGTGTGGTAACCCATTTTTTACAGGCAGCTGCGGGAAGTGTTGTTGGATTGGTGGCAGAATCGCAAGCGACAAAAAGCGCGGAGACGGCCAAGAACAACGGGAGAGGATGGACAGAAAGCATGTGGGCTCCAGGGGTGGATGGAATGACTCGGGATCTCCAGCGCATAATTGGTGCCAACAACTTATCGCCCCTTTTTGGCGCACTTTAACAAGATCCTGCAGTCGACGCCCTGCAGGACCGGGAGTCGATGCCTCCGGCGAATCCTTCTTGGAAGGTTGACCAAATGGGCTTCAGCCCACATCCAAAATTGGATCCAGTTCCTCGGGATCGCTTTCCCCGCTCGCATCGATCTCGCTGGTCAGTTTTTTCCACTCCCTTTGCAACAAGACGGCGGCGACCAAGGCGAACGGCACGTCGGACACCAAAGCGACCAGGTACAGGCCGAGGATCCCAAACCAATGCGGCAACAAAAGAAACATGGGGATGGCCAAAATCTGTCGACCCAAAAGCAGGATGGCGGCCATCTTGGGTTGCTGGGTCGCCAGAAAATAGTGGGACGTGGTCCCCTGGATCCCGAATAAGGCGACCGAGATCATGAACCACGGGATCCCAACGCGCACCATCTCGATCAAGGTTAGGTCGGTTTTCGAGAACAGCGAGGCGAGGAGGCCGGGAAAGCAGGCTACCACCAATGCGGAAACCACCCCGATGGCCGTGGTCGCAAAGAGCGCGGTTCCCAGGATTTGGCGGACTCTCGCGGTGTGCCCCTTTCCTTGGTTGAAGGCCAGCAGGGGTTGCATGGCCTGGGCGATGCCCAAGGGGGGATAGATCAAGAGGATGGACACCGTGTTGAAGATCCCCACCATGGCGATGCCGCGGGCACCGCCCAAAGCACCTGCCCCGTGGTTTGCCGCCAAAAAGGTCAGCGTTCCCAGGATTTGCATCAGAAAAACCGGTGCTCCGAGCTTGGTGATGGACTTCACGATTTCGGGGCGCCAGACCAAATTCTGTCGGCGGATGCGAAGGCCGCTGTGCTTGCTTTGCAAAAAGATGAGGATTCCGGTGAGATTGAGGAAGATGGCGATGGTGGTGGCCCAGGCCGCTCCCGATACCCCGAGCTTCAACCAGAAAATGCCGATGGCCGCCAAGGCGGCGTTCAGGACGTTCCCAAATACCATAAAGAGGAGGCCAAGATTCGGTCGCCCCTGCACCCGCAAGATGTTTCCCAAAGAAATCAACGTGATGATGAAAATTTGCCCAATGGCCGAGATTCGCAGGTAGGGAATCGCCATTTCCAATACCACTCCACTGGCACCACAAACTCTCAGGATGGGACGCGAGAAAATACCGAGCAGGATGGCGACCGCCGTGCCCCATAGCAAGCCCGACCGGAAGGATTGGCCCAGCACCTTTTCGGCCTCCTCTTTCCTGCCCTGACCGAGGTAGGTCGAGATGAGGTTTCCAGAACCGGTTCCCAGCAAGAGGCCGATCCCCATGGTCAAAATGGTGATCGGGTAGGCGCTGGTGACCGCCGCCATGCCTTCGGTTCCCACGCCGCGTCCCACCAGAATGCGATCCACAAATTGGTAGAGCGCGTTGATCAAAAATCCCGCGATGGCGGGAAGGGAGTATTCAAATAAAAGTTTTCCAATCGGGGCCGTGCCTTGGCGTTGGAGCGTTTTCATCGGGAAGCCTTTTCTGCGGTGTGGTTCGTAGACGGTTCGTTTAACGAGTTGGTCAAATTGTTGGAAATGGATTTCACCAATCATTCTTTCCAGAAATGCCCTGAAACCACTAGGGTGTTTGGTGATCCCAAGTCCAGTATTGGCTGCCGTCGGGCTTGCGGTGCAAGTATTGGTAGTCGATCAGGTATCGCCGGGCTTTCGTGTGATCGTCCACCACCTTCTTCAGGATTTCGTCGACCTGTTTCTCGGAATAGGTCCGGTCGTTGTGGAACAGCTCGGAAATGTGTTCGATCAACGCCAACCGAGCCTTTTCTTTTATCGGGAAGGCTTCGAGTCGGCCGTTTGGCATGTGCTTGGCGACAAGTTTGGCCCGTTGTTCAGGAGATGTCTTGAGGTGTTCTTGTGGAGGGCGGACATTGGCGACAGATTCTGACCCTTGACCAACCCATCGGAACCGACCTCTGCCATCCATTTTCAACTGGCGGAATTCCACCAGTTTCGCAAACAATTCCCCGGGAGGATCGGCAATTTCCGAAAGGATCGCTTCCACCTTTTCGGCGCTGTAGAGTTCGTCAGGCCGAAAGGCCTGGAAAACCCGAACCATGGTTTCGGAAGGAGGCCGTGGCACGATTCCGGGGAGCGAGACTTCGGGTTGCGAATCGGTGCAAGACTGGCCGAAAACGGAATGAAATTGCTGGGTGTTGATTTCGCCAACCAACTTCAAGAATTCTTCGCGCAAGACGGACGGCTCGATGCCGATGGCCTTGGCAAGCGTTTCACCCATGGTGCAAAAGGCCATGGTGGGCATCATGTGGAAGAAGTACATCGCGGCCATGACTCGAGGCGTGTACCGGAAGCCGTATCCTTCCTTGGAGTAGGCTTCTCGTGATTGGCCGAGCCCTTCGAGCCAATGTTTGAGCAAGGTGCCAGGTCCTGGGATCCCGTCCTTGGAAGACTTCAAATCTTCCATCAAGGCAATTCTCAAAACGTCACGCCTTTGGAACAAGAAATCCACATCGAATTGGGCGAGGCGGTGGGGGAGATCCTTGTTCTGGCCATCGCGAGGTATGCTGTCGCGACCCAACTTGCGCTCT
Organism: uncultured Fibrobacterota bacterium; assembly: GCA_903825275.1. Classification (GTDB taxonomy): domain Bacteria; phylum Fibrobacterota; class Fibrobacteria; order UBA5070; family UBA5070; genus UBA5070. The sequence continues at coordinate 4,218 of CAIKAA010000215.1, forward strand.
TCCAAAAACACCCGCAGCAACTCCTCCAACAACTCGTCCTTGCTCTTGAAGTAGTAGTAGATCAGCGCTTTGTTCAAGTTGGCGCGCCGAGCGATGCTGTCCACGCGGGCGCCGTCGAAACCTTTCTCGGCAAACTCGATGCGGGCGGCCTCGAGGATCTTGGCGCGCGAATCAGAAGAGTCAACAGAAGTTTGATTAACCATTTAGTTAAATCATACGATCTTCCTCAAAGAACTGTCAAACCCTTCACGTCCTTTGTTGGGAACCGGAGCCCGTCGTCTCCGCAAACCCAAACCCTTGGGTTGCGCTAATTAGGGCACATTCGTATATTGCTTGTCTGTGCAGAACAAACTCCAGATCCTTTCGGCAGCGGCCAAGTACGATGTGTCCTGCTCCTCCAGTGGCAGCACGCGCGCCACGCCCAACGGGGGAATGGGAAACGCCGCGGCGTCCGGAATCTGTCATTCTTTCACCGAAGACGGGCGCTGCGTTTCCCTGCTCAAGATCTTGTTGTCGAACGTTTGCTTGTTCGATTGCGCCTATTGCGTCAATCGTCGCTCGAACGACATCCCGCGCGCCACCTTCAAGGTTTCCGAAGTCGTTGACCTCACTATGGAGTTTTACAAGCGGAACCTGATTGAAGGGCTCTTCTTGAGTTCGGGGGTGTTTGGAAGTGTGGACACCACCATGGAGGCTTTGGTTCGCGTCGCCCGCACCTTGCGCCTAGAACATCGCTTCGGCGGTTACATCCACCTCAAGACGATTCCCGGCGCCAGTCCGGAATTGGTGGCCCAAGCCGGATTGTACGCGGATCGTTTGAGCGTCAATATCGAGATCCCTTCGGACGCTTCGCTCCAAGAGTTGGCTCCGGAAAAGAATTTCCCTTCCGTCTTCACGCCCATGAACTCCATCAAAGATCAGATCGTCAACCACCGCGCCGAACGGCGGATCACGACCAAGGTGCCCAGCTTTGCGCCAGCGGGGCAAACCACCCAACTGATCGTGGGAGCCAGTCCAGAATCGGACCTCCAAATTCTGAAGCTCGCCTCGGGCTTGTACGGTCAGCAACAACTCAAACGTGTGTACTACTCGGGGTACATTCCCGTGAACTCAGACAATCGATTGCCGGTGATTTCTCGACCTCCCTTGCGTCGCGAGAATCGGCTTTACCAGGCGGATTGGCTGATGCGCTTTTACCATTTCCAGTACGACGAAATCGTCGATTCCCAGTACCCTGACCTGGATCCCGACTTGGATCCCAAGGCGGGATGGGCGTTGCGCCATCCGGAATGGTTTCCGGTCGATGTGAATCGCGCCGATTACGAGACCATTTTGCGGGTGCCGGGAATTGGCGTGAAGTCGGCCAAACTGATTGTGCAAGGGCGCCGCTTTGGGACCGTGAGGATGGAACACTTGAAACGGTTCGGGGTGGCCCTCAAGCGAGCGCGGCCTTTTCTTTACGATCCTCACGCGATCGGATCGTTTCGGGAGGTTCGCCCCGACCTGCTTCGACCGCTTTTGTCTTCACCTCCCGAGTCGACCCAGCTCTCGCTGTTTTCCGATTCGCCTCTTCTATTGACCGGGACTTATGGTTGACGTCCACCTTCACGCTGGGCCGGAAGTCCTCTTGTACGATGGATCCTTCGAGGGGTTTTTAACGGTGGTTTTCGAGGCCACCCGCGATCGGATCGAGGTAGACAGAATCGTTGCCAAAGCCAACCACGAAGCGAGGTTGTTCGAGCAGGTTCGATGGATCGAGCTCAAGACAGAATTTGCCGAGCGGGTTTGGAACGGTCTGGTCCAAAGGGCGGGGAAAGATGTGGCCGCCATGGTGCACGGCGCTTTTCTGTCCGAGATGCCGGGGATTGAAACGGCTCTGTGGAATCATCTCAAATTGGTGTTTTCGGGGGCCAATGGTTCTCTAGGGAAGAATGTGTTGGATGTCCATGTCCACACCGTCTACGCGGCCGCCCAAAAGGTCCAGCACGAAGCCCATCGATTCCTGGGGTTTGTCCGGTTCTCCAAAGCCCCCGATGGTTCGCTGTATTCCGTCATCGCTCCGGATCACAACATTCTCGAACGCTTGGGTCCGCATTTCTCGGCCCGTTTTCCGAACGAAACGTGGATGATCGCCGATTCGCGGCGTGGGATTTGCTTGCGTCACGATAGGGGGGGACTCCAGATTTTGTCGGTCGACACCAAACTGCTTCCCAAGGATGCCGAAGAGGTCGCACGGATCGGCTCGCCGCAAGACGCGAGGTTTCGGGACCTCTGGAAGACTTATTACGATTCTGTCAATATTGCCCAGCGCGCCAACCCGCGGTTGATGGCAAGTCATCTGCCGCGGAAGTACTGGCGTTACCTGCCGGAACGGCAGGGTTCTCGTCAAATCCTTTCCCATCACAAAGAGGAGCCGATCGCATGAATCCCACCGCACAAACCCTCGAAGCTCGTCCGGAACTCGTCGCCGCCTGCGGTCTCTATTGCGGAGCCTGTAAGAGTTTTCTCAAAGGAAAATGTCCGGGTTGCCGAGAAAACAAGAAGGCCTCTTGGTGCAAGGTTCGGTCGTGCAACTTGGAGCACAATACGTCCAGTTGCGCCCAATGCAGCGAGTTTGTCGATCCGATGGCCTGCAAAAAATTCAACAACGTCATTTCCAAGGCCTTTGGATTTGTGTTCAACTCCGATCGCGGAGCCTGCATCCGCCAGATCCGTGATCAAGGAATTGAGGGGCATGCCCAAACGATGACATCGGCCGGGCGGATGACCATCGCCAAGCGGGGGTGATTCGCAATCCTTGATCGAAAAATTCTCGGGCAGTAGTCATTCGGATCGTTGCTGGGTCCGATCGACATGCAGATCAAGTCGACCTCCATTCGAATTCCTCCTACCTTCGATCCAAATCCACGATAGATTCAATCCTGGGATTTTTCGAATTCGTCAAAAATAAATCGTTCCATGGTCATGGAACGGTTTCTTGGGCCTCTCAATCTTCAGGCTTGGAAATCGCACTACTTTCCTTGTCGGGAAACAGGAAATCTGTTTCTGAAATGACCAACCTATCCAAATGAGACCCACCGTGAAAAATGCTCGGAAACTTGCCCTCGCCATGGCCTTGATCGGCGGCCTTTCTTCGGCTCACGCAGTAACGACAACCTGCACCGTCTCGAACTTGAATGCTGTCGTGACCTCTGTTTACAGCAATGCCTGGACGGGTGCTGTTGGTTATAAGGCTTTTTCGATTGCTAGCTATGTTGGCGGACCCAGCATGGGCAACATTTCCCTTTGGGGCTCGAAAAATGGGGTGTGGGACATGTCCCTCCTCAAGGATTTAACTGATTTTTCCAACACCTTGACTCAGGCCATGGTTTCGGGATTCAAGGTGACTCAACTCGCGAATGCCACCCATCCCTTCAATTCTTACACGGCGACTTGTGACAACACCCCGGTATACCCCAACTTTTATCCCGGCGACAACATGGTTCTGATTGTAAACAAGTAAAGAGATTCGAGCAAAAGGAGCACGTTTTCGCGAATGGTGCTCCTTCCTTTTCGCGCATTCTAGACCTTGCGATTTGTTCGAAGCGATGACCTTCCTAAAACAGATTCTGTCTTGTCCCAAATGGCGAAGGGTTGCACCAAGGGGATGGGTGGCGCATAAGATTCCCACCAGCGGCCCCAACATGCAATGGTTTCCAAAGGCACCTCGGCGCCATCGAGGATCACGCCAACGAAGTTCGCCAAGGTGTGTTCACCCACATGAATGCGAACCACCGTAGTCGCCGCGGAAATTGGGCTCGAGGGAAAGGCTTTCCTTGGAGCTTCCAAACCACTCGCGCAACAGCTCAACGCGCGAGTTGCACTCTGTGATGGAGGTGCGGTTGACCTGCTCGCCGAGAAGGCGCGCACGGATCCCCAACTGGGTCAGTTCGGGATCCCCTGGATCGTACGATGCCTACTGCGGTGTGTTTGGCATCAACATCTCCGTATTCGCCCCACCTGGCGGCACCATGGGCCACACCGACTCCTCGGGATCCATCGCGAACACGAGCATCGCGGGGCCGTCTTGCCCGAGCATCCCTTGCCAAGAATCATCCTGCTGCCAGGACTCGATCCGCTGGGAAGAAATCCCGAAGCCTACGGCAATGGCGGTCAAGTCGGGGGAACGCTCGAATCGCGAAGCGATGCGACGATCGCCGAAAAACAAGGTCTGCTGCTGGCGCACCAAACCCAGGTGGCCGTTGTCGAACACGCAAATCGTCACCGGCAGCTCGAGCTCGGCCAGGGTCGCCAATTCCTGGATGTTCATCAAAATGGAGCCGTCCCCAGAAAGGCAGATCACGTGGCGATCGGGGCAGGCCAAGGCAGCACCAATTGCCGTGGGCAAGCCAAATCCCATGGTTCCCAATCCGCCCGATGTCAAAAATTGGCGCGTGTCGTCGATGGGCCAGCTCTGGGCGGCCCACATCTGGTGCTGCCCCACATCGGTGGTGGCCAAAGATCCGGGTGGTGAAGCTTGAGCGATGGCGCGCATCAGATCGTGTGCCGGTTGTTTGGGCAGCGGATGGGATTCGCAAAGCGTGGCGATCCGCTCCAGCCATTTGGGATGGGCTTGAGAAGAATCCAGTTCGTGCCACCGTTCCAAGGTCGAACGGGCGTCCCCATGGATCGAGGCGTGGTTGGACCTCAATCTTCCAAATTCTGTCGAGTCGGTATCGAGATGGATCACCATCGCCTGGGGGGCAAATGCGGGCAGGCGTCCGGTGGCGCGATCGTCGAACCGCGCTCCTGCCACGATCAAGAGGTCGCACTCTTGCAGAGCATGGTTGGCGGCAGGTGTCCCATGCATTCCGATCATCCCCACCGACAAGGGATGCTTTGAAGGGATAGACCCCAAGCCCAACAAGGTGCTAGCCACAGGGATGCCACGGCCTTCGGCAAAGGCTCGCAATGCCCCCGCAGCATTGGCGCTGGCGATTCCCCCGCCGGCAATCAGCAGGGGGCGCTGGGCGTTGGCCAAAATTCGCGAGGCTTCCAAAATCTCGCGCTCTTCTGGTTCGCGAGGTGCACAAGTGAAACGTCCGATGTGGTGATCGGTCGCGCAACGCTCTAAGAACACATCCTTGGGAATGTCCACCAACACCGGTCCAGGTCGGCCAGATAGCGCTTGAGCAATGGCCTGGGGAAGGATTGTGTCAATCTCGGACGCCTGTGAAATGCGCCACACCCCTTTGGTGCACGAGGAAGCCATGGATGCGATGTCGATTTCTTGGAAGGCTTGCGTACCCATGAACGCGCGAGGCACTTGTCCGGTGATGGCAAGCACAGGAATCGAATCCCGCCAAGCATCGGCCAGACCGGTGATCAGGTTGGTGGCGCCCGGCCCAGACGTGGCTAGGCAAACGCCCAATTTACCGGTGGCCCGGGCGATGCCTTGGGCGATGAAGGCGGCTCCCTGTTCGTGGCGCGCGAGGATGTGCCGAATGGGGGCCTTGTGCACGGCGTCGTAGAGTGGCAGTATACTGCCGCCCGGAATGCCGGACAGGGTGTCGATGCCGTGGTCGATTAGAATGTCGAGAAGGCGTTGGGCGCCGGTGGTGGTGTTCATGGTGGTCCCGATGGAGAGGGAGAGTCGGAACGCCGTGCAGGGAAAACAAAAACCCCCGCCGGCAGTGGTGCCGACGGGGGGGGTGCGACGAGAATTCGTCGGTCTACCCGAGCGGCAAGGAGTGGTCGACGACGACCACTACACTGACGACGAGCGTGACGAGACGAAGGTTGTTCATGTTTAGAACATAACGCAATCTCGCAAAGGAGGCAAGAGCGTCGGAAAGGGGAGAAGGAATTTTCCTGAGATCGCAGAGGCTGTTTTGAGAAGCCCTCGAACAGACGTGAATTTGATCCAAGACATTCCTTCCGTCAGGTGGTAAAATCCCTTTCGCAGTCCTTTCATATTCTACGGATGAGGTGACTTTTGGTTCATGTAGCGCACTCCATCGAACTCAACTCCCGTGAAGCTGTCGCTGAATTGCAGGCGAAATTCGGTGAGGTTCGACCCAAGGTGATCTTGTGCTTTTCCTCGACAAAGCAAGAGCCTCATGAACTGGTGCATCAGCTCCACAATGCCTACCGCGATGCGTTGATTTGCGGTTGCACTACCGCCGGTGAGATCGTTTCCGGGAAATCCTTGAAGGGAAGCGTGGTGGCGATGGCACTGGAGACAGATACGGTTGAAAAAGTCGCTTCCGTCGTGATCCAAAATTTGGGGCCAACCATGGATCTCGACGGTGCGATCAAGGCACTGGAGCTCCACATGGGAGCGAGTTTGGACGAGTTGGATCCCGATCACCACGTGGGATTGGTCATCACCGACGGTCTGTCGGGAGCCGAGGAGCGTCTGATCGAATCGATTGCGGAAAAAACCGAAATCGCTTTCATTGGCGGATCGGCGGGCGATGACCTGAAGTTCCAAAAAACGCAGGTATTCCTGGGCAAAGGTGTCTTTGAAAATGCCGCCATCTTAGTGCTGATGAAGGTCCCCAAGGGCTTCAACATCATCAAGACCCAGAGCTTCAAGATGACGGGAAAAGTGTTGGAGGCGACCCAGGTCGACGAAGCAAGTCGAACCATTCTTTCTTTCAACCACAAACCTGCTGTGGAGGCCTACGCCGAAGCCCTCGGTGTCTCGCCAGAATCGGTGGCCGACCACTTCATGACCTATCCGTTGGCTCGGATGGTGGCTGGTGAACCCTACGTGCGCAGCCCTCAGATGGTCCAGGGGACCGCCATCAAGTTCTACTGCCGCGTGCAACGGGGCGAGATGCTGGCTTTGATGCAAGCGACCGATATTCTTTCCGATACCAAAAAGGCGGTGACCGAGGGGCTTGCGGAAAAGCCGGGCGCTCAAGGCATCATCGATTTCCATTGCATCCTGCGCGCTTTGGAGCTGGAGTCGAAAGGCCTAAGCCAAGACTACGGGGCCCTCTTCAACGACGTGCCAACCATTGGATTTTGCACCTACGGGGAAGCCTGGACCACCCACATCAACCAGACTTCCACCATGCTGGTTTTGTGACTGTTCTACAAATCATGCACACCAAGTGGATGGGATAACTCACAAAGATCCCCTATTCTTTGGGCATGGACGCTCCTAGTGTTTACACGTACAACAATTTTCGGCCATTTTTGGCAGATTGGCAGGCCTGGAAGCAAGAGCTGGAACCTGATTTTACCCGCAGCGAGTTCAGCAGACGGTTAGGTCTTCCTCGAACTAGATCGTTTCTGAACGACGTATTACGCGGCAAGAAGGTGACCTCCACCTTTGTCGGTCGTTTTACGCAGGTGATGGCTCTTGGCCACGAAGAAGGGCAATTCTTCCAGGCCTTGGTGAAGTTCAATCAAGCAGAATCCAGTCAAGAGCGTGAGCTCTATTTCGAGCAGCTGGTGCAACTGAACCGCGCTCCTCGGGCGGTTTTGGATCGCGAGGCTTGGGACTATTACAAAGACTGGCGCAACGCGGCCTTGCGTTGCGTGTTGGACGTGATCGATTGGGATGGGGAAGATCCTGTCTGCCTCGGGAAAAAAATGTTCCCGAGGCAGACCCCCGGCGAAGTGAAGAACGCAGTAGGTGTTTTGTGCAAACTGGGGATGGTGGAGAAAAATCCACTCGGGTTTTGGAAGCCGACCCAAAAAACATTGTCCACCGGCGATGGGGTTCGCGACGAGCGGGTGCGGCAACAGCAGTTGGGCTGCCTCAAACTTTCGGAACAAGCCATGCTAGCCGAACTCCCCAGTGGAGAACGCGACACCACGGCCGTTTTCCTATCCGTCTCGGCTGAAGCCGAGTTAGTTTTACGTCGCCGTTTGGCGCATTTTCGATCTGAAATCCGCTCCATCGTCCATAAAGACGAACTTCCGGCGTCGCGTGCGTTTCATTTGGGCATGCAATTGATTCCAATCTTCTAGGAGATCCCGTCATGAAAAGTCGTTCCCTTGCGAGTGTTGGCCTAACACTCTTGGCCCTGGGAGTCGGCTGCAATTCGTCCAAGGATGTGGCGGGAACGATGGACGAATCAAATCAAACCGTGTCGGCGCGCATCCTGATGCCTGGTGGCAGCGCTCCCGCCGTCGGCGCGGTCGTGCAAGTGTGGCGGCCCGACGACACCACCAAGACTCCCGTCGCCCAAGTCGTGACCGGAGCCGATGGTTCGTACCAACTGCCCAAGTTCCCTGACGGAATGTATCGGTTGGTGGCGCGAAGGTCGAGCGACCAATTGGTGGCCATGCGCGATTCCCTCTATACCTCAAACGGAACCCTTCAGGTCCACAGCGACACCTTGAACAAAGCTGGTGTTGCGACAGGATTTGTCAAGATGGTAGGCGATGACAATCCCGGTTCCGTCACGGTGGAAGTGATGGGCACCGATGTTCTGGTGAACGTGGATCGCGATGGCAAGTTCACCTTCGACAACCTTTCTTCGGGAACCTACAGGTTGCGACTGGTCACCAACTTGTCCGATTACACCACGACCCAGGTGACCGTTCGATTGGACTTCCGCAAACCGGTGGTGTTGGACACCATCACCATGAACTTCGCCGGAATTCCACCCGTGACGGGATTTCGTGCTCTCTACGATAGTTCCAGCCAGCGCATCAAACTTCAATGGGATCCTCCTCTGATTCGCGGAATTCGCGATGTGGAAATTTTCCGGGAAAACAAAAATTTGTTTGCTTCTCCAGACACGGTGGGCATCTCCGATTCTGGCGCATTCTGGGACTCTCCGCATCCCACCAAGCCAACGACTTGGCTTTACACCGTCAAGGCTCGTAGGAATGATGGCAATGTTGGTCGCTCCGCTTGGAAAACGGTATTTCAGCCCGCTTGGATCCAACCATGGGTCGAGCCCACCCTTCGTACGGTTGTCATCGGAACTGGAGTCAAGTGGATAGGTGGACAATGGGTACCAGATACCCTGTTGGGATGGAACAGCGGCGATACCTTGCGCTTGAATTCCTATTTTCCCCAGGCCGTGTTGATATTGGACTTGAAGGAAACGGACTTCAAATCCCCGCCAACTCTGCACTGGTGGATCAAGGGCGATGCTGAGCAGACGGGTGACTTCCTTTGGGGGCAAGACCGCCCCTTTGTCAGCGAATTCTCCTTCCAACGAATTTTCAATGCCGATTGTTTCTTAACAACCACAACGGTGGTCCAAGCCAAGTTTTGGCTCGAAGGCGATGGAAGGGTTTGGCGAGATTCCGTCTCGGTCCAAGTCGTTCACGACTCCCTTCCCCCCAACGACTCGGTCCGGGTCCTTTCTGACTCTATCCGGTTGGGACAATAGCCTAGTGGCAAAGATTTTGGGCTGTAGCTTGGACCATTTCCAGAAACCGACCGGGTTGCAGCAATTTAGCCGAACTACCACATCACGAATCAACACCTCCACAGGCGAAGGTGTTCGCCACGAACGGGTGTGCCGCCCCAGCTGGGGGCTTGTGAATTGGATCATGTTGGCCGAGATCCCCCAAGAGAGCGAAACTCCACGACCGTATTTTGACCCGTCTCGGCCAAGGCGGAAGTAGATTTACGTTCTCGATTGGCGCATTTTTGATCCGAAATCTGGCCCATCCTGATAAAGAATGGCCGAGTCTCGCGATCGCTCCATTATGATCCCGTTGATTCCGATTTTTGAGGGAGGGCCAGCCATGAACATTCGTTTCCTTGCAAGTGCAGGCATGGCTTTTTTGGCAATGGTCGCAGGTTGTGGTTCGCCCAGTCCCGTTGCGGGAACCATGGACGAGTCCAATCAATCGGTGTCGGCGCGTTTGATGATGCCCGGCGGCACGGCTCCCGCTGCGGACGCGGTGATCCAAGTCTGGCACCCGGACGACACGACCAAAATTCCCCTCGCCGAGGTGGTGACCAAATCCGACGGTTCGTACCAACTGCCCCAGTTCCCGGACGGCATGTACCGGTTGGTGGCGCGAAAGCCATCCGCCCATCTGGTGGCCATCCAGGATTCCCTTTACGCCATCCATGGAGTCCTTCAGGTCCGCCTCGACACCTTGATCTTAGCGGGGATCGCAACAGGCCATGTGAAGGTGGGAACCATCCAACGCTTCGCTCCCATCTCTATTGAAGTGGTGGGCACCGACGTGGTGGTGGCCACGGATTCCTCGGGTAACTTCACCCTGGACAACCTTCCTTCGGGATCCTATACGCTCCGTGTCGGAACAAGCTCATTTGGTTCCACCATCACCCACGTGACCGTGCGGTTTGATTCTAGCCAAACGGTGGTCCTGGACACCATCCAGATACAGGCACCAAAAACCCAGCGCTAGGGATCGCCTTTTGCACGCTTGAGCTGAACCGAGAGGGGGCAAGTGGATGACCGTGGGAGGAATGGCGATTTGGATCGAGGAAAACCTGGCGCAAGGGGGGAGGGGGCGGCGACGAAGATTTTAGATTGTGGCTTGGACTGATTCCAGGCCAGATCCAGAAACCGACCGGGTAGGAACGATCCTGGACAAGTTCTGGTGTTCGATGGTAGGATGGCAGCCAAGAGAATTTTTCGCCGAAAGGCCCCTGACGCATGAACATCGTCGAGATCCGGAATTTGACAAAAAATTACCCGCTGGGGAACACCACCGTGCACGCCTTGCGGGGCATCGACATGGACATCCCCCAAGGCAGCCTGATGAGCGTGGTGGGACCTTCGGGTTCAGGCAAGACCACGCTCTTGAATATTGTGGGGTGCGTGGACACTGCCACGACAGGAAGCGTCAAGGTGGGGGATCGGGAAGTGACCACCCTTTCGGACCGGGAACTCACCCGCTTGCGACTGCGCAAGATCGGGTTCATCTTCCAGACCTTCAACCTGGTGCCGGTGCTGTCCGCCCTGGAAAACGTGGAATTCCCCTTGCTGTTGCAGGGAGAACTTTCTGCGGCCAAGGTTCGCGAAAAATCGCGACAATTGTTGTTGGCCGTGGGGCTTTTGGACCACGAGCGCCACAAGCCCGCCGAGCTTTCGGGAGGACAGCGCCAGCGGGTCGCCATCGCGCGCGCTTTGGTGACCGATCCCGATCTGGTGTTGGCCGACGAGCCCACCGCGAACCTGGACTCGGAAACCGGCGAAAGCATTTTGCGCCTGATGCAGACCATGAACGCCGAGCGCGGGACCACCTTTATCTTTTCGACCCACGACCCGCAGGTGCTGCGCTACGCGAAAAGCGTGGTGCATATCCACGACGGCCGCCTAGAGGGAGCCTGAGGTGCTGATCTGGCGCCTGGCGTGGCGCAACCTTTGGCGACATCGCGGCCGCAGTGTCGTGGTGGGCGGAATCCTGTTCATGGGCGCCTTGTTGCTCACCTTTGGCAACGGGGTGGTGAGCGGGATGGAGCGCGGCCTCCAGCGCCAGGTCGTGGAAAGTTTCACGGGCGACGTGGTGGTGGCCTCCAACAAGCAGGTGGACGACAACGTCTTCATTTCCATGATGGGCAAAGAAGTCGAGCCCCTGTACCGAATCAGCGAGATTCAGGGAGCGGTCGATTCCCAAGCCTGGGTCGAAGCGTCCCTCCCGATCGGGAAGAACATGACGATCGCCCTCCACGAGAGCGAGGGCAATCCCGGATACCTGTTCCTTTTGGGGGTGGATTTCAAGAAATGGCAAAAGTTTTTTCCCCAAGCTTTCCAGATCCAAGGCGGAAAATTTCCCGAGCCGGGAGAGGCTGGCTTGGTCTTGCCGAGTGGCGCCAACAAGGAATTGTTCCAGACCATGGGCCAAACCTTCCTTCCCGAAGGAGTGACCGATACCCTTCTGCTTCCTCAAGAGGCGCGGAGGTTGTCGTTGAAGACGGTCCGCCATGAAATGGTCCTGATGGGATTTTCCAATTCCATGTCGACTTCGGACCTTCGCATGAAAATTTCGGGAGTGGGCCGGTTTCGGGCCTTGAACACCATCTGGGGGCATTTCGCCCTCACCGACATCGAATCGTACCGCACCGTGCAGGGTTACCTGCGCCAAGACGAGAAGGCGGTCCAACTGAGCAGCGACCAGCAGAACGTGATGGCTTCCGACAACCTCGACGCCCTGTTGGCCGATGGAGGGGTCTCAAATTCCGCTGCGACAACTTCTGTCGCCAAGGCCATCGTTCCCACCGACACTGGAAAGGGCTCCGACCCGGTTTGGAACCTGATGCTGGTGCGCTTGAAGGGCGAAGGGGCCGACCGCGGGGCGGCTAGGTTGGATTCGCTTTTCAAAACCCACCATCTTCCGGCGCGGGCCCTGCCTTGGCACAAGGCGGTGGGGGTGATCGGGTCTTTGGCCATGCTGATCCGCGGGGCGTTGCTGGGCTTTGTGGGACTGTTGTTCGTGGTGGCGGGGATCGTGATCGCCAACACCCTGGCCATGTCGGCCATGGAGCGCACGACAGAAATTGGCATGATGCGCGCCGTCGGGGCGACCCGCTGGTTCATCGCCAAGCTGATGATGGCTGAAACCACCATGCTGGCCTTGCTGTTTGGCGGGATTGGTGTGCTGCTGGGAGCGGTTTTGGTGGCGGTCACTCCTCATTTGGGAATCCAGACCGGCAACGACCTTCTCCAGATGGTCTACGGCGGCGAGGTGTTCCATCCTCTCTTGCGGCCCCAGGACCTGGTCATGTGCTTTTTCGAGCTGGGATTGGTGGTGGCCTTGGCCAGCCTTTACCCCATGCAACTCGCCGCCTCCATCACCCCGCTCGACGCGATCGCGAGGGAATGAGCCATGAAGACCCTCCTTTTCTTCGCCTACCGCAATATTTTGCGTCAAAAACGCCGGGCGGTCCTTTTGGGAACGGCCATGGCCTTGGGAACCTGCTTTTTGGTGTTGGCCTCGAGCTTTGTCGCCGGGATTTCCCAGACCTTGTTCGACCGGGTGATGACCTACGTGGCCGGGCACACCAGTGTGTTGGTGGGCGACCGCGGTTACCTGTACCGCACCGCCTTGCGCGGGCGCGCCGACCTGAAGGAGAGAATCGAAAAGCTCCCCAACGTGAAGCGGGTTTCCGAAACCATTGGGATCGTGTGCCGGTTGGTAGGTCCCCAAAAGGGCGACAACGGAATCTTCATCGGGATTGATCTGACGCAGAAATTGTCTCCGGCCGAACTCCAGGAGACCCAGGACAATTTCCCCATGGTCACCGGGTCCTTTTTGGACTTGAAGCGAACCGATGTCGACAATCCGGCGATCTTGGCCAAGCCCAAGGCCGATTACCTGGGAGTGAAAGCCGGCGACCAATTGGCGGTGCGCTACCAGGACAGCCGGGGTCGTCGCCAGGTGACCCATTTGACGGTGGTTGGATTGTTCCGTCCCACCAACTCCTTTATGGAGGCCCCGTTGTTCGTCTCCATGGACCGGGCAAAAATCCTGATGGACATGGATTCTCTGGATCTTCCCTACCTCTACCTGACCCTGAAAAACCCCAAGGTCAACGCCGTTCCCACCGCCGATGCCATCCAGAAACTCTTGAAGCCCCGCCTAGCGGCTTTGCCCATTTCGGTGGTCTTTGGCGGCAAGTCCCAAGCGGTGATCTGTGCCGGCCTTAAGTCCGATTCGGTTTCGCGCGTGCGGTTGGGGAAAGTTCTCCCGTTGGCCAAGGAGTGGAAAGGAAATGTGGTGGACCTTCCCAACAGCCTGGCCACAACCTTAGGGGCCAAGCCCGGCGATACGGTGAGCGTCGTTTCGGGCAGGTCCAAGGCGGGCGATTCGATTGTGGACCGCGCCGTGGTGGCGGGGACTTGGAATCCTCCTGCGGGAGCCGAGGGATTGGTGCTTTGGGAAGAAGACGCCTTCCAGGGAGCGCGGTCGTTTCGGTCGCGGTTGCCGGGGGATACCGGAGCCGCCCTGGTCCAGGCCGCCAGTGGCGTGCTCGATTCCCTGCTTTCGCCGGAATGGACGCTCTTGCCGCGCGCCAAAAGCACCGACGAAGTGCGCGACCAGATGCGCCTGATTGGGGCCCGCGAATGGAAATCGCCGGTGGTTGCCGTTCGCACCATGTACGAAACCGGCGAGCAAATCTTGAAACTCGCCGATGCCTTGAGCCTGATCACCTTGGTGGCGGTGCTGATCCTGTTTGTGGTGGTCTTGACAGGAGTTGTCAATACCTTGCGGATGACCGTGCGCGAGCGTACCCGGGAAATCGGCACCCTGCGGTCGTTGGGAATGCAAGCGTCCCAGGTCCGGCAACTGTTCCTGATGGAAACGGGAATGCTCGCCCTGTTCGCTTCCTTGACAGGAACTGTCTTGGCGGGATTGCTGATGTTCGGCCTTTCCCGTCTGACCTTTCCTTTGGAAGGCAATCCCCTGTCCATCCTCCTGGTGCGCGGACACCTGGTGTTTGTACCTGGAATGATGTCCACCTTGGGTGAAATTCTTTTGGTGGTGGGGATGGCCGTGATCGCGGCCTGGGGCCCTTCCTCCCAAGCCTCCCAACTTTCACCGGCCAACGCCCTGAGACACCACGAATGACCAAACCCAACTCGATTTCGACCGTTCTTCGTTTGGTGGCAACCCTGGGAGTCGCCACCTGGGCCGCGCCAACGGGGATGCAGATCCTCTTGGCTGTCGAAGCCAATGAAACCATGAAGGAAGATGTCCAGGCCAAAGTGAACGTCACCCAAAACCGCACGGGCCAAGGGGTGAAGGTCATCGCCATGGAATACTACCGCCGCGACAAGGACAAGTCGTTTGTGATCGCCATGACCGGCCCCGAATCGGAGCGCGGCAATGGATACTTGCGCCAAGGCGACCATTTTTGGATGTACCGGCGCAACACGCGGACCTTCCAACACATCAACCGCGATGAGAGCATTGGCGGTTCCGACGCCAAGGGCCAAGATTTCGAGAGCCGACCGCTCACCCAAATGTTCGCGCCCTCCAAGGATGCCAAGGGGCAGGAACTGCTCCGGGCGGATACGGTAGGCGGCGTGCCCTGCTGGAGGCTGGAGGTCCGCGCCATCGTGTCGGATGTGGATTACCCCAAGAAGGTGATGTGGGTCCGCCAGGACAACCAGCTTTTGGCCAAGGAGCAATCCTTCTCGTCGAGCGGAACCTTGATGCAGAGCGGATATTACACCAAGTACCAGCCCATCGCCAGTCGCCAATTGGCCATGCGGATGGTCTTCGTCGACGAGGTCGAAAAGGGCAACCGCAGCCTGGTCGACCTGTCGGACGTGAAGGTGGGCAAGGTCGATCCCGAGATCTTCACCAAGGCGTGGCTGGAGTCCAAGTCGCGGTGAACAATTGTTGGGGAACGAATTTCTGGGGGAGGTCGAAATGTTGAAAGGCGCTTTGGTGGGTTGTTCCTTGGCTTTGCTCTTGTCGGCGTGCCAAAAAAAGACCGAAAATCCGAATTCCCCTCCTGTGACAGAATCTGCTCCTTCGCCAAAGGACACGAGCGTGGTCCTCAAACCCACTTCCGAGCAGATCGCCAAAGCCCACCGAGTGGGGAACAAGCACTGCCCGACCGACGGCGAAAAGCTGGGCGCGATGGGCTCGCCCATTCCTGTCCTCTACAAGGGCGAGCTGGTCGAGCTTTGCTGCCCCAGCTGTCCTGCGGAGTTCGCGAAGGACCCTGCCAAATACTTGTTGATCGCCAAGGCGGATACCGCTTCGAATTGAGGCGAGGGATGGAGGGCGAGCGTCAACGCCCCGATCGGCTTCCATCAATCCGGTGGTCGCCGAGCTTGATTTCGTGGCCAGTGAATTGGGTAGGTCCTGAAAAAGGGACCGTCTGCGTGAAGGGTTTCGGGAGGTTAGAGGTGGTCTCGCGGAGAAGGCGCTTGGCCAGTTGGTCGGCATAAAGGCTTGCCGGCTCCAACGTGGTTCCCAACGCCTTCCCTTCTACAATATCGACAGGATCTGTCATAGTCGCCGATCCCGTCGAAGCCTCGGTGGTGCGCACTTCGGTCACGGTGCCACGTGTTCCCACCACATATCCATAACGGGCTTGTTGGGTGTGGATCACGTAGGGGTCGGTCCCGATCCCTTGGGTGTTCCAGTAGGCTGAATGCGCGGCGGTCAGGTTGTGCATGGGCGCCGTGCCGTAGGGACGATAGGCGGCTTGGAAATTGGTGTTTTCGGCAATGCAGTTGTCGAAAAGATTGCTGTGGCTGAAATGCATGTGGTGGTCGTTGCCGCGCCCGGAGGTGGTTTCGTTACCTGTCGATCCGGTCTGATGGCCGCCGTCCTTGTCGTGGACGCGCAAGAACACATTTCCGGAAGCCAGCATGTCGGCCAACACAAAGCCGTGCCGGGTGAAGGTCGAGCGACAATCCCGAAACAGGTTTTCATTGCCCATCACGCGATACATGTACCCGTTCCCGCCCCCGCCTCCGTATTGGGAGTGCTGGAGATGACAGGAATCGACCGTGATCCCACGCGTTTGTGTCAGTTGGATCCCATTGGACAACAGGTGCGCTCCGGTTTTGTTGCCTAAGGGTTGGAACGATTCCACATGGCGAATCCATCCGTTGCGCACGCGGTCGAATTTCACCAGCCAGGAATCGTGGTTGTCGTATCCGCCTGTTCCGGCAACGGTGTAATCGTTCTCGCCCCAGCCGGTCGTCGCGGGATTTTCGGCATTTCCCATCGACAGCTGTTCGATCCCCACTTCTTCCAACATGGGGGGTGCGAGATAAACCTTCGCCGTGTCTCGCATCAAGAGCGCGTACCGGATCGGCACATCGATCTCCAGGGTTTTCCTTGTGAGATCGATTGACAGAATCTGGCGACAATACACCATTCCGGTGAATTGGTTCGCGTAACCGGTCCATCCGGTTTCCTTGTGTTCGGCGATCCAGGCTTCGGACATTTTCTGACGCACGATCACCCAATCGCCGACCTTGAACAACGACGTGTTGGCGACGGGAATGGTCCTTGTGGGGGAAGGTAGGTCGCCAGTCACCAAGCTCTTGCTGGCCGCAACGGCGCTCCAGGAACTCCCGGTAGCTGGACTGACTTGAACGATGACCTTGCTGCGCATGGTCACGGTGGCGTTGAACAGAAAGGTCTTTCCCGCACCATCGCCGCGCAAGACGATGTTCGAACGATTGATTGTGAGAGCGGCCTTGGCCGCATCGCCAACGGAAAGCTGGTAGGTGCCCTTGGGGAGGTACACGACGCCGCCTCCCACCTTCCCCGCTGAATCGATCGCTTTCTGGATCGCCGAGGTCGCATCGGTCTTTCCACTGCTGTCAGCCAAGAACGGTGCCTGGAGCACATTCAGTACCGGCGAGGTGACCAAAGGCAGAGCCTTGTCGCTGCGGTGGTAGCCTGCATAGGAATAGTCTTGGAGAAACTTGTCGGTGTAGAAGGAATCGGTGCTTGGCGGCACCCAATCGGCGGGGTACAACGAGCTGCGCCAAGCGTGCGTCGCCAACGGCAACGCCAAAGCCAAAGTCACCAAGGGTCGGGTTCGCATCGTTCGCGCTCCTTCGAAAAGTCGTGAAAGGAAGATAGCCGGATTTACCTGGGGCCGTGGCTGGTTCTACGAAAAGCCGCGTTGTCGCTGCGTTTACAGAACGGATACCTCCACGAACTGGGTGACCGCTACCGTCCTCGGTTCGGTCCGCCACGACTCCGGTACCGCTTGGACAATATCTGTCCGGGATTCGGCCATCCGCAGCACCGATACGGCCATTGCGATCCAACGCCCCGACAAATCCCAGGCATGGCTCAAGGGATCTTTGCACCTAAGAGTCGAACTCCAGCCTTGGGATGGGCGAATTTTGAACATCAATGGCGCCGGGCCTCTTCTCGCACCGTGGGGTCTGCAGTCGATGGATCCCAACGGATGGAAGTGCAATGGTGTGTTCGGATACCAGATCACGCCCGCTGCCGGAGGGCTTTCCAATGGATGGGTGAATCACTTCTGCTTCGAGGGAGGATCTACCTCCGCCGTGCCCGAAGGGGTCTGGATCGATACGGTTGGCCCCCTCGTCTTCCGCTTCTTCGGAGCTGGCATGACCGAACTCCGGTTGTCGACCTACAACCACCGCTCCATCGACCAAGCGCCTTACTATGCGACTCCGAGACTGCCAAAAATTGCCAGCACGATCGAATGGGAAGAACGCGTTCAATCCGCGTGGTACAATGCATCGGCGGACACCGGGCATTTCACCCACCACCAGTGGAAGGTGATCGACCAACCTTCCGATTCCTCCGGCTGGAGTCGGATCCGGATCCGCGATTCGTCCATCGACGATTCCGGACGCGTCACCGATCTAATCCGCGACCTCCGATTTGATCTGGGGCATTGGACCAGCGAAGTGCGTCCAGATCGGTTTGGAACTTGTCCGGGCCCTGAAGACGCCTGGATGGGGGATTGGTCGGATTCCGTCACCAAGGACGGCGTTCTCCGCATTGCCCAGATCGGAAGCAGTTCTAGTGCTTATGCAGGAGCCGATCTTCACACCGTTGATTATTTCGAAAAAATCGGTTCCAACAACCAAATCGATTCGGTGTCCTGCGTGGAAATGACGCACCAGGTCAGCAGCTTCACGACATTCACAACTCGGACTTTGATCTCTGTGAACGGTGTCCAAGTTCGCAAGCCAAAGATCACCGCCGTCGTACGGCCTCCAAAACCAAGGGTTGTTTCCAGCCTCCAGGAAATCGGCCTCCGCTATCCAAGATTGTCGATGCACTGGACCGATGCCGCTGGACACAAAGGACAGTTGCCAGTAAGTGCCTTCTCATCCATCAACAAATTCTGTCCAAGAGGTCCTGTCTTCCTCACGATCATCCTCCCGGATGGGTCGATCTGGAAAGCCTCGACCCTCATCCCTTGAGCCTCACGGGCGCGCCGCCGCCGACCGAGCAAAGCCGATGGGGTCGATTGACAGTTGGCGGCCCGAAGAGTCGAGCCCCCTTGGTGCGCGCGCCAGAGGGGCCGCGCATCCGGATCCTCTGGCCCAAGGGGGTTACGGGACAGCGTGGAGCGGGCCCGTGAATCATGCTAACGACAAAATCCGTTAACACAGAAAATTCATTTCAAAAAAGAAAACCCCGGCAGCTTGGCGGCCTTCACATCAAACGTCCAAGTCGTCTGACACCCCGCATTTAAAAGCCCAATCAACACATCCGGCAGCTCGTGCTTGCCCTCTCGCGATTGGGCCACCGCCTGACGAACGAGAGAGGCGGATTCGACTTCCAATGGAGGCGTTTCCAGCAAGCGTTCCACGATCGAAAGGATGGTCGAAGGGGAATGTCCGTAGGCAGAACGCAAGACCCAAGTCGTTTCGACAAGAACGAGGAGATTGATCCGTACCTTCACCCGACTGGATTCGGCTGATTGCAGCAATCGAACCGCCAAAGCGGATTGGTTTGGATCATCCTGGGTCAGGAATCGAACGAGAACATTCGTATCGATCCCGATCATGCTCGCTTGGTCCCTCGGCCTTTGGCAATCGCCTCTTCCATCTCCTTCAAGCTGCGTCGGCGTCCATCGGCAGGACGGGCGATTCCCGCCAGGGCGAGGATGCCAGCCTTAACAGGGTGGACCGAAACCGTTCCGTCTGAGGTCGTCTGAAAGTCCAACCGATCGCCAGGCTTCAAATCGAACTGCCGCCGCAACTCCACCGGTAAGGTGAATTGCCCTTTGCTCGTCATCGTCGCTAACATCCCTTACCTCCATGATTTGGTAAGGAATCTACTTTCACGAAAGGAATCACGCAACAAGGCGCTACAATCCCCCAGTGAACCTTTTCCGAGTCCACCGTGGCTTCGTATTCATTTCGGTTCCAGGGCAACGCCCTTTACGCGAACCGTTTTGATTTTGCCCGAGCAGACTCCTTGCTGCGTGGCGGCACTCCGCACCTCTGTTCAGTACCCCGCACTCCACGCCGTCAGCGACGGGGTTGTTGTGCTTATGGGCCTTGTACCGAGTCTTGTTTGGTCCAAATCAATCCGGTCGTGTCAAAGCCCAAAGCTTGGGACTCCTGCACAAATTTGTTGCGAAGGCTGTCGGATACCTGTGGGGTGCGGGAGAGGAGCCATAGGTATTTCCTGTCAGGACCGCAGACAAACGCGTATTGGTAGGCTGCCGAGTCTAGACCGAATACCACGTAGGAGCTATAAAACGGACCAAAAAAACTGACTTCCAAATGAGCCGTATCGGTGCTGCCCACGAACCGAGCCTTGCCCTGAGCGCTTTTCCAAACACTGTCCGTGGTCCTGAAACCACGGTTCAAAACGCCAAGGGTGCCATCGGGTCTGAGTGTATAGTGGGCGCTCACACGTTCCACGTTTCGCTCAAACCGGTGGTCAAGTCGCGCGATCTCGTACCAAGTCCCCAGGTATTCTTTCGTTTTGAAGTTGCCCACAGGATGGATCCCCTCTGGCAAGGGGCTGCAACCTGTGACGGCCCAGCCGAGCAAGGCCAAGGACTTGGCTTTCTTGGCTATCCCTTTGAACATTCCGTTGAACACCAAATGATGGAGGCGACAAAGGGCATGCAAATACTTCCGGACAGAGAGACCTATGGAGTCAAAAATTGGCGTTTGACATGGGCGATCTTGCGCGCCTTTCTGGGTCTTGTTCTCGCTGGCTCCTGTGGGCAGGTTGTGCCGAACGGTCGCACTCTGGTCTTGGTTGGTCATGTTAAACAACCTACAAGGCGCGGGGTGCAGCATGTGGTTTTGATGGATACCGGAGGCTGGGTGGTAAAATGATCCCCAAAAGTTTCCAAAGAATCGATTGCATCCGCAACCATTTTGATTGCATTTTCATTGCATGTCTGGTCGGTTTGCAATGGCCCTTCACGCCTTGGCGGTGCTGGGTGCTTCTCCAGAGGGGGCCAACAGCGCCCTGATCGCGGGGAGCGTGAACACCCATGCGGTGTTTTTACGCAAGATTTTGCGCAGTTTGGCCGAGGCGGGTCTGGTGGAAGTCCGCGAAGGCCGGGGAGGCAAATACTGGCTGGCCCGACCCGCCAACCTGATCCGCTTGTCGGAGGTCTACCATGCGGTCGAACCTGAAGGCCCTCTTTCACCCAGCGAGGCCGAGCCGAACGCCCTGTGTCCGGTAGGATGCGGGATGCGCCGCGCCTTCCAGGAAGTGGCGGATCAGGCTCGCGAAGGGCTTCTCAAACAGCTCCATCGCCGGACGGTTGCCGACGTGATTCGTGAAGCGGTGAACTCCTGATTCACGTCGACCCAAGCTTGAACTGGACTGCGGCGCAAGCCGGCAAGGAGCTCCAGCAACGGGATTTTTTGCCTGGGCCGTTTGACTTTTACTGCAAGCAAACGTATTCTAGTTAAAACTGCAATAAATATGGATGCAGTCAACAAAGGAGCATCGCATGAAGATCCTGGTCACCACTCCCACCGGCAAGGTCGGATCGGAAGTCGTTCGCGGTCTGGCCGCCAAGCACATTTCCCGTCGACTTGCCTTGCGCGATCCGTCCAAGGCGCCTGCGGGCGAAGAGGCTGTGGCCTTCGATTATTCGAAGCCCGAAAGTTGGGAAGCCGCGTTGGAAGGAATCGATCGCATTTATCTGGCGTCCGTGGGCGACCAGGGCCCCGAGGCCGAAAAGGCCTTCATCGACCTGGCGGTGACAAAAGGTGTCCAGCGGATCATCAAACTCGGTGCCGCTGGAATCGAAGAAACCGATGTCCCGCTGCGCCAAGTGGAGCGCCACATCGAAGCCAAGGGGATCGAGTGGACCTTCGTGCACCCCACCTGGTTCTGGCAGAATTTCAGCACGGCCCATGCCGGATCCATCAAGGGCGGCGTTCTCGCCGAGCCGGTCGGCGATCGCTGGACCGCTTTTGTCGACACCCGTGACATCGCCGCTGTGGCGGTCGAAGCGCTTGTGACCGATTCCTGGGTCGGACAGATTCTGACGATCACGGGGCCCGACAAGACGACCCGTGCGCAGTTTGCCGCCGAAGTCTCTCGCCAACTCGGTCGCCAAGTGAAGTTTCTCGATGTGACCGATGAACAGTTCCGGTCAGGAGTAAGGCCGTATTTACCAGCGTCCTATGTCGAGCTTCTTTCGGCGCTCTACAGTTGGGTACGCGCCGGCGCCACCGAGTTCACCACCGAGACGGTGGAAAAAGTCACGGGCCGCAAGCCCATCGGTTTGTCGCAATTCGTCGCCGATCACCTCGAGGTGTGGAGGTAGAAGAAGAAAGTCGGAATCGCCCGAAGCGAAGATCGAGATCAGGGCGTTGGGCTTGGCTCTCCGTGCAATCAAGGATGCGTTAGGGAGCTACCTTGGATGGGGAACCAGTCGGAGGTTATTCGTGGATTTTAAGGCCTTCTCGAATCGTCGTCCCCCTCCTTGCAGGACGGTCACCTCGCTGGTCTGCCTCTTCACGGTCTCCCTCTTCGCAAATGCCCGGCGCATCGAGGTGCGCTCATCCCGGGAATGCGGTGAAATCCCGAAACCGATGTCCCAACTGTGCCAAGACCACAAGGGATCCTCAACTTCCTTCTGGTATGCCCAATTCGACAGCCCAGCTGATTGCGCCGTCCTGTCGGATTCGGTGACAAAAAATGTCTGCCTGATCTTGGCCGCGCGTGGCGACACCTTCCACATCGCGGAGGATCGCCTGACCAAATCGGAGAAAAGTCTATTGGTTTCGGATCACTTCCGGATCAAAAAAGCACCGATCTTTCTGAACAGCGAGGAGTCCAAGGCTCTGACGCCGAAAAAGGTGATCCTGATTGTTGGGGCGGTTACCATCACAACCCTGGTGGTTGGCGCGATATATTTTGAGACGGTTTTTCTCCCCAGAATGTTGCCGTAGCGATTTTGAGGAAATGGACCGTGCGAACCCCCCAGCCGTGCCAGCGGTCAACCCTTGAAAATCACGCCCCGTCGGGAATTTCGGGCTCGACGAGCTTGGCCAATTGTTCCAGCGATTCCTGCCAACCCAGGTAGCAGAATTCGACGGGGATCGCGTCTGGCAGGTTGGCTTGGACGACGTTCAATTCGGTGCCGCAAAGCACGGCCCGCAACTCTACCGTGACTTCGATTTCGCCAGGAAGGTTGGGGTCGTCGAAGCGGTCGTTGTACCGAAGGCGCTGGTCGGGAACCAACTCCAGGTAGGTCCCGCCAAAGGAATGACTGGAGCCGGTGCCAAAATTGGTGAACGACATTTTGAAGGTTCCTCCCACCACGGCATCCATCTGGTGGACCGTGGCGGTGAAGCCGTAGGGAGGCAGCCATTTTGCCAAGGCTGCGGGTTCCAGAAAGGCCCGGTAGACCTTTGCGGGTTTGGTTTTGAGGATGCGGTGCAGACGAACCGTGTTGCCCATGAAGGATCTCCAGAATGAGGGTCATCTGAAGATACAAGGAGGATTGAGAAAATGTCGCAGAGAATTTGATCCTTGTTCCTCGGGTTCAATCCGTGGTTCGGAAGTGCCCGAGGATGCTGGACAAGACGCAAACACCTCGAAAGAGTCAAGGCGCCCCGGCCCGCGATGGGCGGGGCGTCGGGCCTGTCCCGAGTAGCCTTGCAGAGCGAGGCGTATCGAAGGGCCCTTATGCCGCCAGCACGAGGCGATGACGGATTCTGGCGGCACGCGGCCTCCTCGCTCCACCGCTCGCCCTGAGGAGCAGGCAAAGCCTGCGTCTCGACCGCTACGCGTTCTCATCTTCGGCGGGGCACCTATGGTGCCAATGGGCAGGCGGTGGATCTCCGGGGTCCGCGCCCATTCGGGTGACGGTCCCTGGCGCGGCGCTCCAATCGGACTTCGAGGACATCAGATCGTGGACTGGCTCGGGCGCGAGCATGCCAAAAGGGTTGCGATCGCCCCCGAAGGTGGAGCCGTCTCGTGACGACCCGCAAGCGACCGCATGGATAAAATATCCACCAAACGGCTGAAAAGGGAGCGTCCGGCCCGCGATGCGCGGTTCGTAGGGCTTGTCCGGAATAGCCTTCCAGGAATGGCGGATCGAAGGGTTCTATACCGCCCACGCGAGGCGATGATTGATTTTGGCGGTATGTGGCCTCCTCGCTTTGCCGCTCACCCTGAGGAAGGGCAAAGACCTGTCTCGATTGCTACGAGTTCTCCTTTTCGGCGGGGCACCACCGGGGCCAATGGACGGGCGGTGAATCTCCGGGTGCCGCGCCCGCTCGGGTGCCGGCGTCGTGCTGTGCCTGCTGACCGCGAAGGTATTTCACTGGATGCGGGTCACCTATGGAGCCAAGCATCACCGGCGCGTTTATCTTTGTGCCATGCTCGTCCTTCATGCGACGGAACGCGTTCGCAAACGCTGGAAGCTCGAGTTCCACGGCCCCGATATTCTGCCAGGTCCGCAGCCGTTTCGCCACTGGCAGGTCAACACCTTTCCGGCAGCCGTTCAGACGGTAAGACCTGGGTCCTGTTCTTGGAGGCCTGCACCTATTGGAGGCATCGTGGTCCCGTACGCTCCGTGGAAGACCGTGGTCGCCGAGTTCCATCGCGCCTTCTGTTTCAGTCTGGTGGGCAAAGGCGCGTCGCCAGAAATTGTCTACGCCTTCGAGGACTGGGGAAAGTCGGTGGCCATCCAGAAATCCCTCGAAAAGCCGATGCTGGAAACCCACAACGACCTTTCCAGCCAAGCGGCCGTCCATCTGAACTATGGCGACGATCTGGCACACACGAATCGGAGCGTGCAAGGCTGTCCGCTCTCGGTGCTGCCAGGGCATTTCCCGGACACGACGCGATCCGCGAAGTTGGCATCGGGGCCTTCCCGCTCCTGCCGCGTCCAGGTCACAGCCAATGGCTTCGAAAGCACCTATGCGCATTCCTGTGACGGGGCTGGAGTACCGGGACGAGGTTCTGTTGGTTCCTATCGGTAGGGATCGTAAACCGGAATATGTCAAAGCTTTCGAATCCGGTCTCGCTCGTGGGTATCACATCGATGTGGACGGTGGGCCTTCTCGAAGACGGTTGGGTTCCACTCGCTGGCTCGCCGTGATCACCACCGCGAATGGTCGCCGAGAAA
This sequence comes from uncultured Fibrobacterota bacterium, assembly GCA_903825275.1. Lineage (GTDB taxonomy): Bacteria > Fibrobacterota > Fibrobacteria > UBA5070 > UBA5070 > UBA5070. The sequence goes on from CAIKAA010000215.1 coordinate 29,197, forward strand.
TCTGCGGGATGTACCGCATTGCGTCTTGTGAAATTCGTAAACGCACAAGCCTTACTGAGTTCGAAGCTGGAGCGGCCTCTCGCGAAGAGCGCAAGGGGCATGACGTTCATTGGCTTTCCTTGGAGCGTGGGATGTTTTTGGATCCGCCGCTGGTCGTACCGGGTTGGATGGGTGGCAATTGGTTCCGCTACGTCGATCGTTCTCTCTTGGAGAAATCGCGAGATTTCAGGAAACTCGTCTCGGCATCGTGACCGACTGCCTCGCCATTACCCAAGCTTCGGCCATCGTGTGTTACAAATTGGTAGGATTGTTAAACACTCCAGAGATTCATCCATGAACCCTATCCGTCAGTTAATCCAAAATCTGTCACGCTATTTTGTCCTCTTCTTCGCCCTCGCTTTGTCCTTGCTGCTCGCGATCCCCAACGTACAGTTGCATTTCCCTCCCACCTCTCTGGCC